>CAKSIR010000095.1 GCA_934462775.1 uncultured Ruminiclostridium sp. | reverse complement strand
AAAAACATTTTATCAAGCCATCAGCTTAACCATAACCGCCTTCTGTGCATGGAGTCTGTTTTCAGCCTCGTCAAAAATTTCAGCTGCGTGGTTTTCGAATACCTTTGCAGTGATTTCTTCTTCTCTATGTGCAGGCAGACAATGCATAACCATTGCGTCAGGCTTTGCAACGCTCATAATCTCATCGTTGATCTGGTAGCCCTTGAATGCGATTCTTCTCTTTTCGGCTTCGCCTTCCTGACCCATTGATGCCCATACGTCTGTGAAAATAACATCTGCGTCAACGGCTGCTTCCTTAGGATCACTTACAATCTTGAAGTTGGGATACTGCTTAGCAAATTCCATCGTAGCCTTTGACGGATAATATCCCTCAGGGCAAGCAAGCGAAACATCCATGCCAACCTTTAAGCAGCCAACTGTAAGTGAGTTAGCCATGTTGTTGCCGTCGCCGATATAGCACATTTTTAAGCCGTCAAGCTTGTTTTTGTACTCTCTTACCGTCATTAAATCGGCAAGAACCTGACAAGGATGAGAAAGATCTGTCAGACCGTTGATAACAGGAATGTTACCGAATTCAGCAAGGTCCTCAACTTCCTTCTGTTCGAATGTTCTGATCATGATACCGTCGATGTATCTTGAAAGAACTCTTGCCGTATCCTGAACAGGCTCGCCTCTGCCAATCTGCATTTCATTCGCAGAAAGAAACAGCGCATAGCCGCCAAGCTGATACATACCTGTTTCGAAAGAAACTCTTGTTCTTGTTGAAGCTTTCTGGAAAATCATTCCAAGAGTCTTGCCTTTAAGATGATTATGTGGGATTCCATGCTTCTGTTCATATTTAAGCTGATCCGCAAGGTTAAGAATATCAATAATTTCCTCTGTGCTGAGGTCAAGCATTTTGAGTAAGTGTTTCATTGGTTATATCCTTTCTTTACTTGAGTAATTTTTCTAAAATGGCTATTCCTTTGTCAATTTCTTCGTAGGAAATTGTAAGCGGAGGCAGGAGCCTGATTTTTGTCTTAGCAGTAAGGAGAAGAAGTCCTTCGTCCAGAGCCGCCTTTACAACATCAGCAGCTTTCTTCGTTTTAAGCTCAATGCCGACCATCAAGCCTATGCCAGATACGCTTGCAACTTCATCGATAGCAGCTATCTTGCCGCGTAGATAATCAGCCTTTTCCCTTACCTCGGAAAGGAACTTTTCATCCCCTGCCTTTTCCAGAACAGCTAATCCGCCTGCGCAGGCGATTGGGTTTCCGCCGAATGTTGAGCCGTGAGTACCGGGCGTGAGAACGTCTGCACACTTTTCACCTGCAAGACATACTCCCATTGGAATACCTCCTGCAATGCCCTTTGCAAGCGTTGTTATGTCGGCTTTTTTGCCGAACCAGTCGCCTGCAAGGAACTTGCCCGTTCTGCCTACGCCTGTCTGAACCTCGTCAGCAATGGTAAGAACGTCTTTTTCGGCGCACAGCTTGTAAATTTCATCGACAAAATCCTGATTTAACGCGCAAACACCGCCCTCGCCCTGTATGTACTCAAACATTACAGCGCAAACCGTATCGTCAAGCTTTGCTTTTAAATCCTCAATGTTGTTTGCTTCAACGTTAATAAAGCCCTCGACAAACGGGAAAAAGTAATTGTGGAATACGTCCTGACCTGTTGCGGAAAGCGTACAGAGGGTTCTTCCGTGGAATGAATTTACCAATGTAATAATGTTGTGTCTGCCCTTTCCGTACTTGTCAAAGCTGTACTTGCGGGCAATCTTGATTGCGCATTCGTTTGCCTCAGCGCCTGAGTTGCCGAAAAACATATTCTTGTAGCCTGTGATTGAAGTAAGCTTTTCAGCAAAATCCGCCTGCACCTTAGTGTAGTAATAGTTGGAAGTGTGTTGGATTGACTTAACCTGGCTGCAAACCATATCAACCCACTTGTCGTTGCAGTAGCCAAGCGAGTTTGTTCCGATGCCTGAGCCGAAATCTATGTATTCCTTGCCGTTTTCGTCAACGGCAACCCTGTCTTTGCCTTTTTCCAGAACAACATCATACCTGCCGTATGAGTGCATAACGTGTTCGTTGAATTTTTCTATCGTGGACATAAATAAACCTTCCTTAGATAATCATTGTACCTGCACCCTCGTTGGTGAGCAGTTCAATAAGAATTGAGTGCGGAATTCTTCCGTCAATAATGTTGGTTTTCTTTACGCCGCGTCGGACAGCTTCAACACAGCAGTCAATCTTAGGAATCATGCCGCCCGATATAATGCCCTGCTTTTTGAGGTAAGGAACCTCGCTGACGCCTACTGTGTGGATAAGGGTATCGTCATTGTCCTTATCGCGGAGCAATCCCTTTATATCTGTCATGAGAATCAGGTTTGACGCACCCATTTCGGCGGCAATTCTTGCTGCGGCAGTATCAGCGTTGATGTTGTAAACGGTTCCGTCCTTGCCTGCTGCAACAGTTGAAATAACAGGAATATAGCCGTTTTCAAGAGCTGTATTGATAACCTCTGGGTTAATATGTGTTATTTCGCCTACAAGACCCAGTTCGGGATCAAGCTGTTCAGCTTCAATCATGTGCGCGTCAAGTCCGCACAGACCCATTGCCTTACCGTTGTTCATGTGAAGCAGCTCAACAAGGTCCTTGTTTACCTTGCCGCAAAGCACCATCTGTACAATATCAACCGTTTCATCATCTGTATAGCGCAGACCATTTACGAAACGGCTTTCCTTGCCTGTTTTCTTGAGCATTGCGTTGATTTCGGGACCGCCGCCGTGAACAAGAACGATTTTGATACCGATTGTTGAAAGCAGTACAATGTCGCTCATAACAGCCTGCTTCAGCGTTTCGTTGGTCATCGCGTTTCCGCCGTACTTTACAACGACAACCTTGTCATAGTATTCCTGGATATAAGGGAGAGCGTCGCTTAAAATGGCAGCTCTCTGTTCGTTATCTACCTTCATTTTCTGCCCTTCCTTTATCAGCTTCTGTATTCAGCGTTGATTTTTACATAATCATAAGTCAGGTCGCAGCCCCAAGCGGTTGCTTCTCCATTGCCCGACTCGTGCAAATCAACAAGAATTTGTATTTCGTCCTCGGAGAGAATCTTGAAAGCTTCATCTTCGGAGAAATCAACGCCTGCGCCGTTTCTGCAAACAGCGATTTTTCCAACCCTTGACGCAAGGTCAACGGAAACCTTTGAAATATCGAAATCAGCGTCAGCGTAACCGATTGCGCAGAGGATTCTTCCCCAGTTTGCGTCAGCGGCAAAAATTGCAGCCTTAAGCAGAGAGCTTGAAATAACCGACTTTGCAACAATCTGCGCGTCCTTCTGCGTAGGAGCGTTGGTAACGATGCATTCCATCAGCTTTGTAGCGCCTTCGCCGTCACGGGCTGTTTCTCTTGCAAGGTTCATCATTACTGCGTAAAGTCCCTTGACGAACTTGTCAAAATCCGCGCCCTCAGCGGAAATTTCAGTGTTTCCTGCAAGACCGCTTGCCATGATTGCAAGTGTATCGTTGGTGGAGGTATCGCCGTCAACGCTGACCATGTTGTATGTAACTGCGTTTACTGTGCGCAGCGCCTTGTCAAGCATTTCGGAAGTAATGCTTACGTCTGTTGTAACAAATCCCAGCATTGTCGCCATGTTCGGATTTATCATGCCGCTTCCCTTGCTCATGCCGCCGATATGACAGGTCTTTCCGTCAAGCTCAAACTCAACCGCAAACATTTTCTTGCGCGTATCGGTGGTCATGATTGCTTCGCAGGCTGCGTTCCAGCCGTCTGCGGAAAGATTTTTTGCAAGAGCGGGAATATTCTCGCTGAACGGCTCCATTGTCATCTGCTGACCGATAACACCGGTTGAAGCGACAATAACATCGTCCGTTGAAAGACCGAGAGCCTTTGCAGTAAGGTCGCACATTCCCTCGGCAATTTCTATGCCGTTTGCGTTGCAGGTGTTGGCGTTGCCTGAGTTTACAACAATAGCCTGTGCCTTGCCGTTTGCAAGGTGCTTCTTTGTAACCGTAATAGGCGCGCCCTTTACTTTGTTCTGTGTGTATAAAGCTGCCGCGCTGCACATTGTTTCAGCGTAAACAATTGCAAGGTCGTTCTTCTTTGAAGTTTTCTTGACGTGCGCGTTGATACCGCCTGCTATAAATCCCTCAGCTGCGCAGACGCCGCCGTCAATGAATTTGTATCCCTCTACCTGTACCATAAATATATTCCTTTCGTAAGGCGTTTTATTTTAAGCCTGTGGTTTCGTCAATTCCCATCATAATGTTCAGGCACTGAACGGCTGCGCCGCTTGCGCCCTTTCCAAGATTGTCAAGACGTGAGCAGACAAGAATTCTGTCCTCGTTGCCACAAACGAAAATTTCCATGTTATTTGTTCCGCTGAGCGTGTTTGCCGCAATAAATCCGTCTGACAGAACGTCAGCGCCGTTTACTTCCGTAACCTTTATGAAGCTTGTATCCGCGTAATGCTCGGCAAACATTTTCTGAACGTCGGCGGGAGTGTACTTCTTTGGCAGCAGTCTTGTCAAAATCGGCATTGAAACTACCATTCCGCTGAAATAATCGCAAACCATCGGATTGAACATCGGAGGGAAAGCAAGTCCTGCAATCTTCTGCATTTCCGGAATGTGCTTGTGATTTTGAGTAAGGGCGTACTGTCGCGGGCTGTCAAGACTTGCATCTCTGTTTTCAGCCTCGTACTGGGCAATCGCCTTTTTTCCTGCGCCGCTGTAACCTGAAACCGCATGAATTGTAACCGGATAGTCGGCAGGAAGTATGCCTGATTTAACCAGCGGATAAGCCATTGAAATGAAGCCGCTTGCGTAGCATCCCGGAACTGCAACGCGGTTAGACGAAGCAATTTTTGCACGGTGTTCGGGAGATAACTCAGGGAAACCGTATGCCCATTCGGGATTTGTACGGTGCGCAGTTGAAGCGTCGATAATGCGGACATGGTTGTTTTCAACCAGCGAAACAGCCTCGACAGCCGCTGCGTCAGGCAGGCAAAGAAATGTGTAGTCCGACGCATTTATAAAGCGTCTGCGCTCCTCTGCGTCCTTGCGCTTATCCTCTGATATTTTCATCAGCTCTATATCGTTTCTTCCCTCAAAACGCTCAAGAATTTTAAGTCCTGTTGTTCCTTCCTGACCGTCAATATAAACCTTAACTGCCATGTCAAATCCTCTCTATTTCTTTTCGTAAAACATATACATTCCTGCGCCGCGGTCGGCGTTTGGTCTTTCTATAAAGCCGAATTTCCTGTAAAAAGGCTCCTTGTCCTTTGCAGCAACGAGAGTGAGCATTGCGGTTTCTCCGCGCTCGACTGTGTCGTCAACAAAGTTCATGAACTTTCCTATAAGCATTCTGCCGATGCCGTTTTTCTGATAATCGGGGTGAACGATAACATCGCACAGGAAGAAGTGGTAGCCTCCGTCGCCTACGCAGCGGGTTGTTCCCACAACCTTACCGTCAACCCTTGCGATAATGAAAAACAGTGAATTCTTTACTATCATGTTGAACTGGCGCAGCGAAAGCTCGCCCCAATTCACAGCTCTTCTGAGCTGATTATATTCTTCGAAAGTTATTTCGTGTGTAAATTCTATATTCATTTGCCCAGCCTTTTGAGTGTGTATTCAATCTGAGCCTTTACGCTTTCGGGAGCCGGTCCGCCGTAGGATTTACGCTGATTTACGCAGGTGTCAAGGCTGATTGCCGCATAAACGTCATCTGTAAATAAATCAGTCTGTTTTCTGTATTCCTCAAGGTCAAGATGCTCAAGGTCAGTGCCGAGCTGAATACAGCGCGCAACAAGTCCTCCCGTAATTTTGTATGCGTCACGAAAAGGCATTCCCTTTTTAACGAGATAGTCGGCGCAGTCGGTTGCGTTAATAAAGCCCTTTGCGGCTGCGTTTCTCATGTTGTCCTTGTAAACGCTCATTGTGTCAAGCATAGGAATAAACGTTACAAGGCACAGCTTAACATTGTCGACGGCGTCGAAAATCGCTTCCTTATCTTCCTGCATATCCTTGTTGTATGCAAGGGGCAGTCCCTTCATCATCGCAAGCAAGGTCATGTTATCGCCGAAGATTCGTGCGGCCTTTCCTCTGATAAGCTCGGTTACGTCGGGGTTCTTCTTCTGCGGCATAATGCTTGAGCCTGTTGAGAACGCGTCGTCAAGCTCGATGAACTTGAATTCCCAGCTGCTCCAGAGGATTATTTCCTCGGAAAAACGTGAAAGGTGCATCATTATAATTGAAATGGCGCTTGCAAGCTCAATGCAGAAATCCCTATCGGAAACACCGTCAAGAGAATTCACCATGGGTTCGTCAAAATGAAGGAGCGAGGAGGTTCTCTGCCTGTTTATCGGATATGTAGTGCCGGCAAGAGCGCCGCTGCCAAGCGGGCATACGTTCATTCGTTCCGCTGCGTCGGTAAGTCTGTCAATATCGCGGAGAAACATCTGGGCGTAAGCCATCAGGTGCTGACCGAAGGTTATTGGCTGAGCTCTCTGCAAATGCGTGTAGCCTGGCATGATTGTATCAGTATGCTGCGAGGCAATTTTGCAGAGGGTTTCGGTAAGGCTGATAACCAGCTTTTTGATTTCTTCAATTTCATCACGGAGGTAAAGACGTATGTCAAGAGCCACCTGGTCGTTTCTGGAGCGTGCGGTATGAAGGCGCTTTCCCACATCGCCAAGACGTTCGGTAAGTACGCTTTCGATGAACATATGAATGTCCTCTGCTTCCGGGTTGATTTCAAGCTTTCCGCTTTCAAGGTCGGAAAGCACTTCCTCCAGTCCCTTTATCAGAGTTTCGCTGTCCTTTTTCGGGATAATACCCGCTTCGCCCAGCATGGTTGCATGAGCGATGCTGCCCATTATATCGTGCTTATACATTCTTGCGTCAAAGGCAATCGAGGAATTGAACGCATTTACTCTGCTGTCAACTTCCTTTGAAAATCTGCCTGCCCACATCATCTTTGCCATAAGTGATAAATTCTCCTGTGTAAAAAGTTTATGGGCAGAGAGCCGGGAAACCCGAAACTCCGCCCTATATTTAATAGTACAATTACTTGTTGTTTCTTTCAGCGTCAAGTAATGCCTTAACCTTAATCGGCAGACCGAACAGGTTGATGAATCCTGCGCTGTCCTTCTGGTCATAAACATCGTCCTCGCCGAATGAAGCAAAGTCCTCGCTGTACAGCGTATACGGTGATGTAACGCCTGCGTTGATAATGTTGCCCTTGTAGAGCTTTAACTTAACTTCGCCTGTGCAGGTTTCCTGCGTCTTGTCAACAAAAGCGTCCATAGCTTCACGGAGAGGTGTGTACCACTGGCCGTTATAAACAATATCAGCATACTTCTGAGCAAGACCTGCCTTGTAGTGCTGTGTTTCCTTGTCTAAGCAGATTGTTTCAAGCACCTCGTGTGCATGGTAAAGGATTGTTCCGCCCGGAGTTTCGTAAACGCCTCTTGACTTCATGCCGACAAGTCTGTTTTCAACTACGTCGTATAAACCGATGCCGTTTTCTCCGCCGATCTTGTTAAGCGTCTTAATAAGCTTAACGCCGTCCATCTTTTCGCCGTTGAGGGCAACAGGAATACCCTTTTCAAAGGAAATTGTAACATAAGTAGGCTTGTCAGGAGCCATTTCGGGAGAAACTCCTAATTCAAGGAAGCCGGGCTTATTGTACTGAGGTTCGTTTGCAGGATCCTCAAGGTCAAGACCCTCGTGGGATAAGTGCCAGAGGTTCATATCCTTTGAGTAGTTAGTTTCACGCGTAATCTTAATCGGAACATTGTGAGCCTCGGCGTAGTCAATTTCCTGATCTCTTGACTTGATGTCCCAAATTCTCCAAGGAGCAATGATTGTCAGCTCAGGAGCAAGAGCCTTAATTGTAAGCTCGAAACGTACCTGGTCGTTGCCCTTACCTGTGCAGCCGTGGCAGATAGCGTCTGCGCCTTCCTTTTTAGCGATCTCAACAAGTCTTTTTGCAATCGGAGGACGTGCAAAGGAAGTACCCAACAGATAGCCTTCGTACTTAGCGCCTGCCTTTAATGTCGGGAAAATAAAGTCGTTTACAAATTCATCCTGAATATCTTCTATGTAAAGCTTGGATGCACCTGTTTTCTTTGCTCTTTCTTCAAGACCAACGATTTCAGCGTCCTGACCAACGTTGCCTGCTACGCAGATAACTTCGCATCCCGGATAATTCTCATGAAGCCACGGGATAATAATAGATGTATCCAGACCGCCTGAATAAGCTAAAATAATTTTTTTGATTTCCTTTGCCATTTTAGTGTTCTCCTTTTACAAAAATGTAATAATTTAACTTTCTGTGAATATTATACACCTAAAATAACAATTGTCAAGGGCATTTATTCAAGTAAATGTATAATATTCAGTATATAGTGAATATTTATTGAATATGGTGAATATTTTTCAAAAAAGTGAAATATATCGGAAATTGTCATTTTTTATATTGACACAAAGTTTGTTCATGTGTATAATATAAATATGAACATTTCACATTTTTATAAAATAGGAACAAATGTGAAATTGAAAGGATTGACACAAATGCAGTTAAATCAGAAGCTTGACCTTTTAATTAAGCGAAAGGGCTTGAAGAAAACAGAATTTGCCGAAAAGGTTGGAATTACATACAGAGCTCTCGCAAATTATCTCGGAGGAGAAAGAATCCCGAAAGGCAGCGTTCTCGCTAAGCTTGCGGAGGCTCTTGAGGTTGATAAAAGCTTCCTTACAGACGACAGTCTGAGCCTTGTCATGAACAGCGAGGAAAGCTTTATTTACGGCTCTCACAGTGACGGAGCGGCTGTTCAGCGCGCTGCGGAAAGCCTTGTGGAATTTCGTGAAATAATGAAGGACCGTTCCCTTTCGGACGACGACAAGCGTTCATACTTCGCTTGCATTACTGAAATTTACTTTAACGAGATGAATAAAAATGAAACAGATTGATTTACTTTTAAAGACTTCTGCCGAGATAGATAATGGGAAACGCTTTACTAAACAGGAAAAATCAGAAATTGTTCATAGTTTCCTTAATAATATGAACGAATATCGGGTGATGTCAACGGATTCGCCTGAGTATTTTCCTAAATTTTTCATTCCCAATCCAGAAGGAAAAAAGAAAATAAAGCGTATTATCGGGGCAACGCCTCATTCCCTATCCCTTGCAACCAATTCATACGAGCTGGAAATAATGCGCGTTCTGGCAGCTTTGGGGAGGTCCAGCAACTTTATCGAGGATATGCTGAAAACCACCAGCGACCGTATAAAGAAAACCTGCTTTGGTCAGTTCTGCTACAAGGGCGAATGTTTTGAAACATCTGTTACAGCACTGAGATTTTACGATTCGGTTTATCCTTATGAAAAGGAATTGCGCAAAACTTTTGTCAATGGTATTTTAGAACACTATGACGACCGAAAACGCGCAAGAAATTTTGACAAATATTGCCGTAAGGTTTTGTCGGAGTTGCCCTGCGAGGTAAGACGTCAATATTAAAATACTGAAAAATCCCCTGCGGTTACAGGGGATTTTATACTGTCGAAAAAGACAAAATTAAAGTTTTTGTCCACTTTTTTCAAAAAGTGGTGGGTACTTAGGGCAAAGCCCTAAGCCGACTTCCGCAGAAGTCG
>CAKSIR010000094.1 GCA_934462775.1 uncultured Ruminiclostridium sp. | reverse complement strand
GCCCTTAGAACCTGCAAGCCTTTGAAAAGACTTGACCTAAACTTTAAATTTGACTATTTCGACCGCCTGTATCCCCATAACTCACAGGAGTTATGGGGATTTTTTATACTCTGTTCAATTTTTCAATCACTTCAATAACCTTGTCAAGCGACTGCGCTTCGCAGTAAATCTGCTGTTTAAGTTCAGCTGAGATGTCTTTCAAGTCCTTGATAAACACTGCCTTAAAACCGCCTGCGGCTGCGGATTTGATTCCGTTTGCACTGTCCTCAATGACTATACAGCTGTCGACGCTTTCGCCTGCAAGCTGCGCCGCTTTGAGAAATGGCTCGGGATTCGGCTTGCCGTGTTCAACATCGTTTCCTCCCACAATTCCGTCAAAGCATTGCAGAATACCTGCGCTTTTCAGTACACGTTCCGCCATATTGTGAGCGGACGATGTTGCAATGATTTTCTTAACGCCCTTTCGGTCGAGGTAATCGTTCAGCTCCGCAAAGCCTTTTTTCAGCGGAACGCCTTTCTCTTCATAATAGCTGTACACCCATTCCAGTGTTTCGGGAACAACCGGCGCAAGCTCAAAATCTACGTGGTACTGCTCCTTCAAAAGCGCCTGCATTGACGGAACGTTAAGACCGATACAGTTGTTCAAAAACTCCTCGCAGTTTTCATAACCATGCTTTTTTAAAATGCTGCGCCACGCAAGAAAATTTATGGGTTCACTGTCTGTTACCGTGCCGTCCATGTCGAACAAAACCGCTTTAACTGCCATATTATACCTTTCTGAAAACGCGTGAGCCGTATGCCTCAACAGGAACTCCGCCGCCTAAATCAAAGGTTTCTCCGCTGAGAATATCCTCGTACTCGCCGCCCATGTTTACGTTGAAAGTGAACGGCGCGCCGTCAGCGTTGAGCATTGCAACAACCGCCTGTCCATTGTATTCCCTTGCAAAGGCGTACTGCTTGTTCAGCAGCTGAAGCTGCCTGTACGAACCGCCGCAAAGCTGCTCCGACTGCGCGTGGAACGCTGCAAGCTTTGCAATGTGCTTGGTCAGCTCTGTGTCCTCCTGCAATTCGAACACGGGACGGAGTGCGTCGTCGCCGTTCTTTTTGTCGCCCTCAGCGCCGTATTCGCTGCCGTAATAAACACCCGGAATACCCGGCATTGTGAACAGTAACGTATAAACAACGGGCAGCTCCGATTTGTTGCTGAGGATTGTGGCAATCCTGCTTACATCGTGATTGTCAGCGAAGCAGTACAGATTTTTTCCTGTGTAAAGGCACCACTGCTCAGGTCCGAACTGTCTTTGCAGCGAATGGGCAATCTCAAACATATTAAGGTCGTTGAAGCTGGAATAAATTCCCTTGTAACATTCATAGTTTGTAACGCTGTCCAGCATTTCGGGATTCATCCACTTGTTGTAATCGCCGTGGAGCGTTTCTCCCATAAGCCAGAAATCGTTTTTCAGCCATTTGCAGTGACCGTGAAGCTCATTAAGGAAGTTAAGGTCCAGACAGTACGCAACATCAAGACGCAGACCGTCAATGTCAAACTCCTCTTCCCAGCCTGTAACGCAGTCCTTTATATACTGCTTTACCTCCGGATTGTACAGATTGAGCCTTACAAGCTCATAGTGACCCTCCCAGCCGTCATAGTAAAAGCCATCATTATAGCAGGAATTGCCCTCTCTTACATGAAACCAGTCCTTGTACCTGCTGTTCAGCTTGTTCTCGCGGACGTCCTTAAATGCCCAAAATTCACGTCCGACATGATTGAAAACGCCGTCAAGAACCACCTTTATTCCATTGCTGTGAAGTTCGCCGCAGACCTTTGCAAAATCCTCGTTTGTACCAAGGCGGCGGTCAATCTTCGTGTAGTCGCAGGTGTCGTAGCCATGCGCAACCGACTCAAAAACAGGTCCGAAATATATAGTATTGAATCCCATTTCCTTAATGTGTGGGATTTCGTCAATTACCCTTAAAATGCGGGATTTCGGCTCCGATGTGAAATCGTTGTTCTTCTCTGCCCCACAATAGCCAAGCGGATATATATGGTAAACGACTGCTTTGTCAAACCATTCCATAATTGATACGACCTTTCTGTTTTCATAGTAGTTTTTAACATATATATAATACCATTTAAGTATATTTTTGTCAATGGGTTACAAATTTCAATTTATCGATAAATAATTATTTTTTATAGCACTATTACCAAAAAATATGGCAAAGATTTTACATCCGCCATTCCGATTTGTGATAATTTAATGTAGATTTTAGTATGTGAATATGTTATAATAAACCTGTTATTATATTAACAATTTTCTAAGGAGGCTACAACATGGCTTTGAAAAAATGTGCAGTGCCATTTGCGGGTACTGCCGAACAGGAGAAAGCATTAAAAGCTGTTATCGCTGAACATAAAGACGATAAGGGTGCTTTGATGCCCGTACTCCAGAAGGCGCAGGAAATCTACGGATACCTTCCGATTGAAGTTCAGTCTATGATTGCAACTGAGATGAACATTCCGCTGGAGAAAGTTTACGGCGTATCAACATTCTATTCACAGTTCTCACTTAACCCAAAGGGCAAATACAGAATTTCCGTCTGTCTTGGCACAGCCTGCTATGTTAAGGGTTCCGGCGAAGTTTTCAACAAGCTTCAGGAAATCCTGGGAATCAAGAGCGGTGAAATCACACCCGACGGTAAATTCTCTCTTCAGGACTGCCGCTGCATCGGTGCCTGCGGACTTGCACCGGTTATGACTGTAAACGACGACGTTTACGGCAGACTCACAGGGGACGAAAAGGAACTGAGAGATATTCTTGCTAAATACGACGACTAATGACAGAGTTGTCACTGAACGTTCTGGATATTGCCCAGAACAGTATTAAAGCTAAAGCAAGTCTGATTGAAATATCGGTACATATTGATACTGCTGCCGACAGAATGGAAATTATAATCAAGGACAACGGCTGCGGAATGAGCGAGGAACAGGCTGCAAAAGTAACCGACCCGTTCTTCACTACCCGTACTACACGAAAAGTAGGTCTTGGCGTTTCATTCTTCAAAATGGCAGCGGAACAGACAGGCGGAAGCTTTGAAATAAAATCGCAGCTTGGCGCAGGCACATCGGTCAGGGCGGTTTTCATTGTTTCAAGCATTGACAGAATGCCCTTGGGCAATATGTCCGAAACTATTGAATCGCTCATTGTGTACAACACCGCCATCGATTTTATTTACACCTATTCGGTAAACGGGGAAGCTTTTACTCTCTCCACATCGGAAATGCGCGAAATACTGGGAAACGTTCCGCTGGACAATCCCGAGGTTGTGGCGTATATCCGCGATTTTTTGAAAGAAAATACCGAAGCTGTCAACAAAGAATACATTTTTTGAAAGGAAATAAACTTATGAAGAGCTTAGCAGAGCTTCAGGCGATCAAGGCAAAAATGCAGGGTCAGGTTGACCTCCGCAACGAATGTCACGCCGGCACAAGAGTGGTTGTAGGCATGGCAACCTGCGGCATTGCAGCAGGCGCAAGACCTGTTCTTACCGCACTTTCCGACCTCGTTCAGGAACATGGCATAAAGGACGTTTCCGTAACTCAGACAGGCTGCATCGGTCTTTGCCAGTACGAACCAATCGTAGAGGTAATCACCGCTGACGGCGATAAGACAACATATATCAAGATGACTGCCGAGAAGGCAAAGAAGGTTGTTGAACAGCACTTAATGCGCGGCATTGTTGTTGCTGAATACACAATCAACAACTCTGATCTTGCAAAGTAATAGGAGGATAAACAATGTATCGTTCACAAGTTTTAGTCTGCGGTGGTACAGGCTGTACATCCTCCGGCAGTGCTAACATTATTGAAAAGCTCCACGAGGAAATCAAGAAAAACGGACTTGAAAACGAAGTAAATGTCGTAAAGACAGGCTGTTTCGGCTTATGCGCACTGGGTCCGATTATGATAATCTATCCGGAGGGCTGCTTCTATTCAATGGTTAAGGTTGAGGATATTCCGGAAATCGTTTCGGAACATCTCTTAAAGGGCCGTATCGTTGAAAGACTTCTTTATACAGAAACAGTTACTCCCGAGGGCATCAAGGCTCTTAACGACACAAACTTCTACAAGAAGCAGCACCGCGTTGCTTTAAGAAACTGCGGTGTTATCAACCCTGAGGACATTGAAGAATACATAGGCAGAGATGGTTATGAAGCTCTGGGCAAGGTGCTTACCTCAATGACTCCTGACGATGTAATTCAGACAATTCTGGATTCAGGCTTAAGAGGACGCGGCGGCGGCGGATTCCCGACAGGTAAAAAGTGGCAGCTCGCCAAAAATCTTGTGCAGGACGGCGGTCAGAAGTATGTTTGCTGCAACGCCGACGAAGGCGACCCCGGCGCATTCATGGACCGTTCCGTACTGGAAGGCGACCCGCACGTTGTAATTGAAGCAATGGCTATTGCCGGCTATGCAATCGGCGCTTCGCAGGGTTACATCTACGTTCGTGCCGAATATCCAATCGCTGTACAGAGATTACAGATTGCAATTAAGCAGGCAAGAGAATACGGTATGCTCGGCAAGGACATTTTCGGCAGCGGATTCGACTTCGACCTTGACATTCGTCTTGGCGCAGGCGCATTCGTATGCGGAGAAGAAACTGCCCTCATGACATCTATCGAAGGTAACCGCGGCGAACCAAGACCACGTCCTCCGTTCCCTGCTGAAAAGGGTCTGTTCAAGCGTCCTACAATCCTCAACAACGTTGAAACATACGCTAACGTTCCTCAGATTATCCTTAAGGGTGCAGACTGGTTCGCTTCAATGGGTACCGAGCGCTCAAAGGGTACAAAGGTATTCGCTCTCGGCGGCAAGATTAACAACACAGGTCTGGTTGAGGTTCCAATGGGAACAACTCTCCGTGAAATCGTATATGAAATCGGCGGCGGCATTCCGAACAACAAGAAGTTCAAGGCTGCACAGACAGGCGGTCCTTCAGGCGGATGCATTCCTGCTGAACACTTAGACGTAAAGATTGACTATGATAACCTTATCGCTATCGGTTCAATGATGGGTTCAGGCGGACTTATCGTTATGGACGAGGATAACTGCATGGTTGATATTGCCAAGTTCTTCCTCCAGTTTACGGTAGACGAATCCTGCGGTAAATGTACGCCTTGCCGTATCGGTACAAAGCGTCTTTACGAAATGCTTGAAAAAATTACTTCCGGCAACGGCACAATGGAAGACCTTGATAAGATGGAAAAGCTCTGCTACTACATCAAGAACAATTCTCTCTGCGGTCTTGGTCAGACAGCTCCAAACCCTGTACTTTCAACGCTCCGCTACTTCAAGGACGAGTATATCGCTCACGTTAAGGATAAGAAATGTCCTGCCGGCGTATGCTCCAAACTGTTAAGCTACAGAATCGATCCTGAAAAGTGCAAGGGCTGTACAGCCTGCGCAAGAGCTTGTCCTGCAGGCGCTATCAGCGGCTCAATCAAGCAGCCGCATACAATCGACCTCGGCAAGTGCCTCAAGTGCGGTGCTTGTATGTCCAAGTGCAAGTTCGGCGCTATCACCAAACAGTAAGAGAAAGGAATTGTTACAACATGGTTAATATTAAAATTAACGGCATTGAATGTTCCGTTGAAGAAGGTACAACCATTCTTGAAGCCTGTCGTGCTCAGGGTATCAGAATCCCTACACTCTGCTGGCTGAAGGACATCAACGAAATCGGTGCCTGCCGTATCTGCGTAGTTGAAATGACAGGTGCAAGAAGCCTTGTTGCTTCCTGCGTTTATCCTATATCAAAGTTCGACGAGGGTAAAAATATCCTCACACACTCCCCTGCTGTTCTTGAAAGCAGAAAAATGACATTGCAGCTCCTTCTTTCCAACCACGAAAGAAAGTGCCTTTCCTGCTCAAGAAGCGGAAACTGCGAATTACAGGCTCTCTGCCGTGAGCTTGGTGTTGACGACGAAACCGTATTTGACGGTGCAAAGACGCCAAGCGAAATAGACGCCAGCGCAGCTCACATGGTAAGAGATAACAGCAAGTGCATTGACTGCCGCCGCTGTATCGCCGCCTGCGAAAAGACCCAGGGTATCGGCGTTATCGGCGCTAACTACCGCGGCTTCAAAACGCAGATCGGTTCAGCTTACGACATGGATTTAGCAGACACAGCCTGCGTTTCCTGCGGTCAGTGTATTGCGGTTTGTCCGACAGGCGCGCTCTCCGAAAAGGACGACACAGACAAGGTTTGGGCAGCTATCAACAACCCTGACAAGGTAGTTGTTGTACAGACAGCTCCTGCTGTTCGCGCTTCCCTCGGCGAAGCTTTCGGCTACCCAATGGGTACTGACGTTGAAGGCAAGCTTGCTGCCGCACTGCGCAGACTGGGCTTCAATGCTGTGTTTGACACAAACTTCGGCGCAGACCTTACAATTATGGAAGAATCCAACGAACTGCTTGAAAGAGTAACAAAGGGCGGCGTTCTCCCAATGATTACCTCCTGCTCACCGGGTTGGATCAGATACTGCGAAGCTTACTATCCTGAATTTATTCCAAACCTTTCAACCTGCAAGTCGCCTCAGCAGATGAACGGTGCAATCACAAAAACATACTGGGCAAAGAAGAACAACATTGACCCTGCAAACATTGTCAGTGTATCTGTAATGCCATGTACAGCAAAGAAATTTGAAATCGGCAGAGAAAACCAGAGCGCAGCAGGTCTTCCTGACCTTGATATTTCAATCACAACACGCGAGCTTGTTAAGATGATTCACAAGGCAGGCTTACGCTTCAACGATCTTCCTGATGAGAAGTTCGACTCTCCTCTCAGCAACGGTACAGGCGCAGCCGTAATCTTCGGCGCAACAGGCGGCGTTATGGAAGCTGCTCTCAGAACAGCCGTATGGAAGCTGACAGGCGAAACAGACGACAGTCCGCTTGAATTCAAGGAAGTTCGCGGCGTTGAAGGCTGCAAGCTTGCGTCCTACAAGATTAACGACGATCTTACAGTAAACGTTGCTGTTGCTTCGGGTCTTGCTAATGCAAGAGATCTGCTTGAAAAGGTTAAGGCAGGCGAAATCGATGTTCAGTTCATCGAAATCATGGCTTGTCCCGGCGGCTGTGTAAACGGCGGCGGTCAGGTTATAGTTCCTGCTGATGTTCGCAACTTCACGGATATTCGCGCTGAACGCGCAAAGGCTCTCTATCATCTTGATGAAACAAGAACAATGAGAAAGTCCCATGAGAATCCTGAGGTTAAGGAAGTTTACGCTGAATTCCTTGGCGAACCTGGCAGCCACAAAGCACACGAAGTTCTGCATACAACATATACAGCAACTCATCTTTACAAATAATCCAACAAAAATCCCCTCGCTGATATGGCGAGGGGATTTTTCTGCACCCAAAACACGATTTCGTTTCTTTTAGAAAGAACAAGACAAGAAAATAAAATGCGATGATACGAAAAATAACGGGAATGCATTTTGAACAATGCACTCCCGTTTTTTATTTACACATTTATTCTTTTGTTTCTTGTTTCCGTTTTTTTAACAACAGCAGCAATATAACCAACACAACTGCGCATACAGTCATAATACTTATCAATAATACAAGGTTGCTGTTGTCCCCCGTTTTTGGTGGTGAGTCAGTAGTATCGGACGCAGCAGCGGAATCACTTTTTGTGATAGTGAATGTGTCATCGCCATCCGTGCTGCCATCAGTGTACTGAACCTGAAGTGTGTACTTTCCCTCAGGCAGCGTCTGCAAATACTCAGCTTTTAAGGTGATTACGGTACTGCCTGCCGCAATCTCATAATATTTTTCGTCAACAACGGCACCGTTAATGACAATACCTGCAAATTTCTTATGGTAGCCATTGACAGTGAATGTCAAGCCGTTATTATTGTTGTTTTCCGTCCAGACGCTGCCGTTGCCGTAAGTGACATCATAGTCGGTCAATGCCCGCAGCATATCGTCCAAGGCAGCCTTGACGGATTCGCCTGCCATTCTCTTTTCGTCGTCAGACAGAGCTTCGTAAGCTTTCTTTGCTGCTTCGTAGGAATCTATGGCAGCCTTGTCATCCGGCTGTGTGCTGCCGACATCAGGCATGGCGTCTACTTTTTTCACAGCTTCTTCTGTTTTATCAATACTTTCCAGAGCGGAATTTATCGCATTCACGCTATCAGCAAGCTGCTTTTTCTGTTCATCTGTGTAGACACCGCTCTGATCATTCAAAACCTTTTCTATTTCCTCGGCCGCCGTTGCCAATTCGCTCTTCATGTCAGTAGACAAATTGGAAATAGCGGGAATAACTGTGCCGTCACACAGCTTGGCATTGCAGCCTTTACAATAGATGTCGCCTGTGTAGCCTGCCTTTTCGGCGGTAGATGCTATCATGCCTCGGATTTCTATACCACCCACATGATTATCGGAATTCAACACGCCGTAGACCGTAGAACAGATTGTGCAAACGGAGCTGTCCCTACAAGTAGTCATGCTGCCAACGTGTTGAGCCTTTTCATTAACAGCGTCACAGCGGGAACATTTCTTCCAATGCATGGTGGAATCACTCTGCCATGTGCCATTTGCAAAATCATGACCGAGAGCGTCTATTTTCTCATATGTCGTGTAGCCGCAGCGGCTACAAGTTACATAAGGCTTACAACCGTCCTCAGTGCAGGTTGCAGCTTTGCCCTCGTGAGGAACTTCGTCGTGACCGAGAGCGTCTATTTTCTCATATGTCGTGTAGTCGCAGCGGGTGCAAGTTACATAAGGCTTCCAACCGTCCTCGGTGCAGGTTGCAGCTTTGCCCTCGTGAGGAACCTTGTCATGACCGAGAGCGTCTATTTTCTCGTAGGTTGTGTAATCGCAGCGGGTGCAGGTTACATAAGGCTTCCAACCGTCCTCGGTGCAGGTTGCGGCTTTGCCCTCGTGAGGAACTTCGTCGTGACCGAGAGCGTCTATTTTTTCGTATGTCGTATAGTCGCAGCGGGTGCAGGTTACATAAGGCTTACAACCGTCCTCGGTGCAGGTTGCGGATTTGCCCTCGTGAGGAACTTCGTCGTGACCGAGAGCGTCTATTTTCTCATATGTCGTGTAATCGCAGCGGGTGCAAGTTACATAAGGCTTCCAACCGTCCTTGGTGCAGGTTGCAGCTTTACCCTCGTGAGAAACTTCGTCGTGACCGAGAGCGTCTATTTTTTCATATGTCGTGTAATTGCAGCGGCTGCAAGTTACATAAGACTTCCAACCGTCCTCGGTGCAAGTTGCAGCTTTGCCCTCGTGAGGAACCTCGTCGTGACCGAGAGCGTCTATTTTTTCATATGTCGTGTAATTGCAGCGGGTGCAGGTTACATAAGGCTTCCAACCGTCCTTGGTGCAGGTTGCAGCTTTGCCCTCGTGAGGAACTTCATCGTGACCGAGAGCGTCTATTTTTTCGTATGTTGTGTAGTCGCAGCGGGTGCAGGTTACATAAGGCTTCCAACCGTCCTCGGTGCAGGTTGCGGCTTTGCCCTCGTGAGGAACCTCGTCATGACCGAGAGCGTTAATTTCTATATAAGTAGTATAATCGCACCGAGAACAAGTTTCGTAAGCTTCCCAGCCCTTTTCTGTGCAGGTAGCCGCTTTGGCATTATGATTAACAAAATCATGTCCAAGCGCATTTAGCGTTTCAATTTTTACTGCATGACA
>CAKSIR010000093.1 GCA_934462775.1 uncultured Ruminiclostridium sp. | reverse complement strand
GCATTACACCGACAAAATCCTCGAAAAAGTTGCCGGTGGCACGTTTTTCGACAAGCTAATGTCCCGTCTGATTTTTTTTCAGACGGGACACTTTATTTGTGGAGAAGCTCTTTTTCTTCCTGATAATGCTCGCTCATATCAAGCGCGGTAGTTGCGCCCTCGCTTATTCCCTCGGTGCTTTCGGGAATAAAGATTGTTTTGACTGTCAAGAACAGCATTTTTATATCAAGCAGCAGCGAAAAGTTTTCAATGTACATAAGGTCAAGCTTAAGCTTATCGTAGGGCGTTGTATTGTACTTTCCCATAACCTGCGCAAAGCCTGTCAGACCTGCTTTTACATTAAGTCGGAAACCGAATTCAGGCATATCCTCCTCATACTGCCTTGCAATTTCAGGACGCTCGGGACGCGGTCCCACAACGGACATATCGCCTCTAAGAATGTTGAACAGCTGAGGGATTTCATCAAGCCTTGTCTTGCGCATGAAATCGCCGACGGGAGTGATTCTTTTGTCGCCTGCCGAGGCAAGACGCGCAACGCCGTCGCTCTCTGCGTTCACAATCATGGAGCGGAACTTTATCAGCTTGAAAACCTTTCCGTTAAGTGTAAGCCTTTCCTGCTTGTAGAATACCGGACCGCCGTCGTAGCATTTTATAACAGCTGCGCAGACGAGCATAACAGGGGAGAGCACAATGATTCCCAGCGCGGACATGACAATGTCCATTGCACGCTTGAAAATACGCTGTTCAAGATTTATTCCGAAGTTTCTGCACAGCAGAAGCGGCGTATCGAAAGCGTGCAGGTTTTCAGCGCCTCTGATTATAATGTCGGAAATTTTTGGGGTTATATATGTCAGAATTTTATTCCTGAAGCAGTATTTCAGAATGTCGTTTCTTATCTGGTTAGGCGTGTCGCAGATGATTACCGCGTCAAAGTCCTTGATTTTTTCGACGATTTTTTCAAAGCCCTCCGTAACGCTTACCGATGAGCAGATTATGTATTTATCCATTCTCAGGCTCATTTTTTCGACAAGGGAAACAGCCGAGTGGCTGCCGTAAACGATAATCATTCTTTTCGGCGGAAACAGCTTTGCAAAATTTCTGTGTATGTAAAGGCTCCAGAAAATGCAGATTACGAAAGAAACTCCGAACGAAGCAAGCAGCGGCAGCGGGTTCAGCATTTTTCGCCATACAAGACAAATTTGCAGATACGCGATTATGTCGGTAAACAGCAGCGAAAGAGTTTGGGTTGTAACCGAGTCGGTTATGCGCTGGCTGCCGATCCGAAAGCCGCCGTATACCTCCATAAATATAAAGAGTATGACGGCGTAAACTGTGTAAAGGATTATGTTGCCGTTCATATAGAAAAATTGGTTGTTGTAAATATTTTCCCATACGAAGCCGAAAATTGATGTATAAAGCGCAACGTTGAACATTGCGTTCAGAAAAACCACGGCACGTTTTACGTTGTAGCCGCTATTGTTGTTTTTTGTCATAATTGCTCCTTTCAAGGATTAACTTATATAATTATATCATCTTTGACGGTGAAATGCAACAATACATTTATGGCATTGCAGTAATTTGCTGCTATCGGATAAATCTTGGAAATGTGTTGACAACAGGTGAAGTATGTGATATATTGTAATGTGGTTTTGTATGGCATGAAAGGAGATTCAACTTATGTCAAAGTATGATATAATTATTGTCGGCGCAGGTCCTGCCGGAATATTTACCGCTGTTGAGCTGCTCAAAAACAACAGCAGAAAGAAAATTGTTATTATTGAAAAGGGCAATTCCGTTGAAAAAAGAAGCTGTCCTAAAATAAAGACAAAGAAGTGCATGAACTGCAAGCCAAACTGCATGATTACAAGCGGTTTCTCAGGTGCAGGCGCTTTCTCCGACGGCAAGCTTTCCTTAAGCTATGAAGTCGGCGGCAATCTTCCTGAGCTTATCGGCGAGGATTACGCGCAGGAGCTTATCAACTACACGGACGGAATTTATCTTGAATTCGGCGCAGACCCTCACGTTGAAGGTCTTGGTCAGGACGATAAAAAGAAGGAAATCCGCAAGAAGGCTATTCAGTCAGGCTTAAAGCTGGTTGACTGTCCTATCCGCCACCTTGGCACGGAAATGGCGCAGCAGCTTTATCTTCGCATTGAGAATTACCTGCGCGATAACGGAGTTGAGCTTATGCTCGGCTATGACTGTAAGGATCTTATCATAAATGAAAACGTATGCACAGGCGTTACGGTTGCCAAGGCAAGCAACGGCGAGGACGAAAAGACGCTGTACGGCGACCATGTTATTGTCGCAGCAGGCCGCAAGGGCGCTGAATGGCTTGAAAAGAACTGTGAAATCCACCACATTGAGCATCAGCCCGGTACGGTAGACGTTGGCGTTCGTGTTGAAGTAAGAAACGAGATCATGGAGGAAGTAAATAAGGTACTCTATGAGTCAAAGCTCATCGGTTATCCGCAGCCTTTCCGCAACAAGGTTCGTACTTTCTGCCAGAATCCGGGCGGCTTTGTAAGTCAGGAAAATTACGACAACGACCTCGCTGTCGTAAACGGACACAGCTACAAGGAGTTCAAGTCGGACAACACAAACCTTGCAATTCTTTGCTCGCACAATTTCAGCGTGCCGTTTAACCAGCCTATCGAGTACGCAAAGAGCGTCGGCGAGCTGAATAATATGCTTGCAAACGGTCACATTCTCGTACAGCGCTACGGCGATATTCTTGACGGCAAGCGCACATGGCCGAAGGAGCTTTCACAGTCGAACGTTCGCCCGACCCTTCCTGACGCGGTAGCGGGTGACATTACGTCTGCAATTCCGTACAGAACAATGCTCAACATAATCAACTTCATTCAGGCGGTTGATAACGTTGTTCCGGGTTTTGCAAGCCGTGAAACACTGCTTTATTCGCCTGAAATCAAGTTTTACTCCAACCGTGTAAAGATGGACAGGGAGTTCAACACAAACATTGGCGGACTTTACTGCTTAGGCGACTCCAGCGGCTGGACAAGAGGTCTTATGATGGCGTCAATCATGGGCGTGCATATGGCAAGAATGCTGCTGAAAAACGATAACAGATAACGTAAATAACTGCGCCCTCGAATTTAAATAAATTCGGGGGCTTATTTTGTGACATTTTTGCCTTATCGATTGTCTTATTATCAGAAAGCGCTTTTGAGTAGAAGCAGAGGTGAGGGAATGACCGAAAAAGAACTTGCTGAATACATAAATAAGTTTCACGGCACTGTTTTCCGATTGAGTTACAGCTATGTAAAAAATCGCGAAGACGCCGAGGACGTATGCCAGGAGGCATTTCTGAAGCTGTATCGCTCAGAGCAGCTATTTGCCGCAGACGAAAACGTTAAAGCGTGGCTGCTGCGTGTTGCGGTCAATCTTTCAAAGAATCTGCTTAAGTCGAGCTGGTTTGCTAAGCGTGCGGAGCTGTCAGATGATATTCCCGCCGAAAATCCGAGAGAACAGGCGCTTTTGAGCAGCATAAAAGCTCTTCCGCCCAAATACGGCGGAATACTGCACCTGTTTTATTACGAGGGCTACGGCGTTAAGGAAATTGCGGATATAGAGGGAATAAGCGTATCCGCGGTTACGACAAGGCTTTCCCGAGCCCGCAAACTGCTTAAAGAAATGCTCTTGAAGGAGGGATATGATGAAAGCTGAATACAATTCCGTTTTCGATAAAATTACCCCTGTGACGAGCAATGATGAGCTTCTCGCAGGAGTGCTCAGAAAGGCGGAAAAAATGGACAATAGTAAAAAGCGCATTAGAAAACCGATTATTGCGGTATGCGCAGCGGCAATAACAATCTGCGGAACAATTACGGCTGTGGGAGCGTCATGCGAATGGAACTTCAATAAGCTGTTCGGAGATTTTTTCAAGGGCAAAACGGAAATTTCCGAAATTGCTGAAAAAAATTCCGCTGCGGATGTTGAAACTATTGAAAAGATGTATGATTACGATTTTGAAAAAAGCGGCAAGCTGATAGACGAAACGTATCATTGCGACGGTTTCGACCTGGTTGTAAAGGGAGCTACCGCAACCGATACTTCACTGTGCATTGCCTATGACGTAATTTTTAACGAGGATTTTCCTTACAGTTACAGCAGCAATGAAAAGGAATACGAGCTTTGGCGTGCCGATACGCAGTTTGATATACATGATATTGATCCCGACTTGTTTTTCGGTGTAAGCGCATCCATAGATAATCCTATTGTAAACGGCAACGTTTTTTCGATTGTAACGGTTTTTAACGTTACCGATATGTCGCTTACAGGCAAAACCGTAACAATTGATTTCAACCGACTTTTCCGTCATCAAAAGCGGTATGATAACGAGGGGCGCTTTGATGGATTTGGCGAAGAACAGTCAGTAGACTGCGGAATTAAGATGGATTTGGATATTGATTTCAGCAGAACTGAGGATACTATTGCCGCAGAAGTCGGAAAAGAGGCAGCCTTGAACTGCGGAAGTATTCATGAAAAAACAAAGGTGTTTATTGAAAGGATAAACCTTAGTCCTTACGCTGTAAGTATTGAATATTCCAACACCGATGAATGGATTGATTTTAGAGATGATATTACGATTATTCTTGACGACGGAACAGAGCTGCGTGATATTTTCGGTATCGGAACCGGAGGATCCAGTGGAACGCTATACGAATGCTCCGAACATTTTGAATCACCGATAAACATTTTCATGATTTCATCAATTACCATAGGGGACCTTGAGATTCCGCTTAAATAAATTAAATGCCGCACAGTTTTCTGTGCGGCATAGCTGTTTATTTTGATGGTTCGGTCGGTGCAAATCTGATTCTAAGCTTTGGCATCTTTGTGATAGTTGTGTAATAGTTTGTCTGCCAGTCAGCACCCTGTGACGGATCGTTTTCGCCGCTTGCAGGCGGTGCAAACAGCTTTAGCGTCAAATCGCAGGCGCAGTCAAGCGGCTTTTCATAGAATGCAGACATAAGGTCGATGGTTTTTGCCTTAGGCGACTTGTAGAACCACTTGCCGTTAATTTCCATCATTAGGTTTACATCTTCGTCAAATGTAATTTCGCAGAATGTAGGATTCTTTTCAAAGTGAAGCGGGATTGCAATACCCTCTGCGTCCTCGGAGCCGCCCCAGCGCAGCTTTACGGGAAGCTCAATTTCTTCTCTCTGCGTCATTGACGGATAGAAGTAATCATCGTGGATTATCTTCTTGTAGGTTGCCATTGCAGGCTGCTCAATACCTACGTCAGGGTTGTTAGGATCTTCAATTTCAAGTCCTAATCTGCCTCTGTCGCGGAACTGATAGAAAGTGAATCCGCTGAACCAGTCGGCAGGCTCGTTCTTGAGCATATCGCAGAATTCCTTGATCATATCGCACTGCTCGTAAGGTCCCGTAACGTCGCCGTCAGCGTTAAATTCGCTCATTACCATAGGCTTCTTTACACCGCCGCAGATTTCTCTGTAACGGAGCGCGCTTCTCTTTGTAAGCTCATAAACGTCCTTTACAGCGGAACGTGAATGTGAGTTTCCGCCCGGGTCTGCAACGTCGTAAGGCCAGCCCCAGTGTAAAGCCATATACTTGTCAACGGACCATATATCTGTTGCCTTTACTGCCTCGGCGAATTCCTTTTCCATTGTGATTTCCTTTTCGTTAAGGTTCTCAACGCCGCCGATGCAGAGGATTGTTGAAACGTTTGGAGCTTCACGCTTGATTATGTTGTGGAAGCGAACATAAAAGTCGGCAACCTCCTGATATGTTGCGCGCTTGTTGAAGCTGAACCAGTTGCCGGTCGCTTCGTGGTTTATTCTCAGCTGCATACGGCCGAAAGGACGAAGCTCCTGAGCAATCTTGATGAGCATTTCATCTGTTACATGAGGATCGACCGTAAGGGTGAGGATAACGTCCTGACCGTGCGCTCTGATTTCGCGCATATAGCAGAAAGGCTCTCCGTCGGTGTTTCCGCCGATACCGCCCTTGTATGTGAAATAGTCGTCGTAGGGGTAGTCCCACTGGAAGGATACGTTTGCGTCCTTCATAACCTCGGAAATTCTTCCGGGAAATTCCTTATCCAGCGGATAGTAGCAGTACATCAGGCTGATTGCTCTGTGCGGTCTGCCCATTTTGTGCAGAATGTAATCCTGATTAACATACTCGCCGCGCTCGCTGCCGTCCCCAAGGTCAACAGCGCACTTTGCAGGTCCCATGTGTAAACCGTATAATTTGTTCTCGCTCATTTCTTCCTCCGAATACATTTTTTATTAAAAAAAGTACAAAACCTTGATATTTCTATTATATCATACTATGGAAACGATTTCAAGCACTTTACAAAAATTATTTTTTATATTATAATTAGATGATGACGCAAATAATAATGTAAAAATTATAAAGAGGTATTTATGTTACAATACGATGAATTAAGATTAGAGTTTGAAGGACTCAAGCCAAGACTTAAGGAGCTTGCACAGGCGCTTGATCTTGAAAAGCTTAAGTCAACGGTTGCAGAGCTTGAGGAACAGGCTGCACAGCCGGGATTCTGGGACGACACGGAAAAATCCCAGAAGATTTTGCAGAAAACCGGTTCAATGAAGTCAAAGATTGAGCAGTACAACAGGCTTGAAACCAACTTTGACGATGTACTTACAATGATTGAGCTTGCAAACGAAGAAGAGGACGAGTCGATGCTGCCTGAAATTCAGGAGCTTGCCGATAAGACAAAAAAAGAGCTGGAGGAAATGAACTTAGTTACACTTCTTTCAGGCGAATACGACAACAAGAATGCAATTCTTACATTCCATGCGGGCGCAGGCGGAACAGAGGCTCAGGACTGGGTTGAAATGCTTTACCGTATGTACAACCGCTGGGCTGAACGCCATAACATGAAGGTTTCCGTGCTTGATTACCTGGACGGTGAAGAAGCAGGCATCAAGAGCGCTTCGATTCTTATCGAGGGCGAAAACGCTTACGGTTTCTTGAAGTCGGAAAACGGCGTACACAGACTGGTTCGTGTTTCTCCGTTTGACGCTTCGGGCAGACGTCACACAAGCTTTGCCAGTCTTGAAGTAATGCCGGAAATGGACGAAGACGTAAACATCGACATTCGCCCTGAGGATATTGAAATGGAAGTTTACCGCTCCAGCGGCGCAGGCGGTCAGAAGGTAAACAAGACCAGCTCGGCAGTCAGACTTATCCACAAGCCGACAGGCATCGTATGCGCCTGCCAGACCCAGCGTTCACAGCTCCAGAACCGCGAATACGCAATGAGAATGCTTATGTCAAAGCTGGTTGAGATTAAGGAGCGCGAACACCTGGACAAGATTTCCGACATTAAGGGCGAACAGCTTCAAATTGCATGGGGCGCACAGATCCGTTCGTATGTATTTATGCCGTACACTCTTGCAAAGGACCACCGTACAGGCTATGAAATGGGCAACATTCAGGCGGTAATGGACGGAGATATTGACGGCTTTATCAACGCTTATCTTAAGAGCAAGGCAATTGAGAAAACAGAAAATAATGCTTAAAAAGAACGATATTATTTCACTTACAATCGACGGAATAACCAATGAAGGCATGGGAATAGGCAGGCATAATGGGCTTGCCGTTTTCGTGCCTTTTACGGCTGTGGGCGATGTTGTAAGCGCGAAAATACTGAAAGCCGCAAAGAATTGCGCTTACGGAAAAATTGAGAAAATTGAAAAGCCGTCCCCGGACAGAGTACAGCCTGACTGTCCTGTTTTCGGACAGTGCGGCGGCTGTTCCTTCCGTCATATCGGCTATGAGGCTGAAAAGCGTGCAAAGGAAGCCTTTGTCCGTGACGCATTCACAAGAATAGGTCACATTGAGGCGGAGTTCCTGCCTATAATCGGGAACGAAAATGTTGACGGATACCGCAACAAGGCGCAGTATCCCGTTGGCAGAAGCAAGGACGGCGAGGCGGTCTGCGGCTTTTTCAACAGCCGTTCCCACCGCATAATTCCATGCACCGACTGCAAATTGCAGCCTGAGGTTTTCCGCAGGATACTTGACGTAATAATGAATTTCGTCAGAGAAAAGCGCATTTCCGTTTACGATGAGGAAAAGCACGAGGGCGTTTTAAGGCATATATGTATCCGCAGAGGGCATTACTCCGGACAGATAAACGTTACCCTTGCGGCAAGAAGAAAGATTCCCGAATTTGCTGCGCTTTCCAAGCTTGTTATGGATAAATTCCCTGATGTAAAGGGAGTTGTGCTGAACATTAACAAGGATAAAACCAACGTAATTCTCGGCAGGGACGAAATTGTTCTTGCAGGACAGGCGGATATAACGGATACCATGTGCGGCAACGAGATTACCATTTCGCCTAAGTCATTCTACCAGGTCAACACTGCTGCCGCTGAAAGGCTTTACAGAGTTGCAAAGGAATTTGCCGAGCCTGATGGCAAGACCGTTATCGACCTTTACTGCGGCGCGGGAACAATCGGACTTTCAATGGCAGATTGCGCCAAGGAGGTTATAGGCGTTGAAATCGTAGAAAGCGCCGTTGAAAACGCAAAGCGCAACGCAGAAATAAATCATGCCGACAATATCAGCTTTATATGCGGCGACGCGGGCAAGGCTACCACCGAGCTTGTAAGGCAGGGAAAAAGAGCGGATGTGGTTGTGGTTGACCCTGCGCGAAAGGGCTGCGATACGGTTACGCTTGACAACATAACAGCGTTTGCGCCTGAGAGGATAGTTATGGTTTCATGTAATCCGGCAACGGCGGCGCGGGACTGCGCTTACCTTGAGCAAAAGGGGTATAGGGTGCAGAAGGTGCAGGCAGTGGATTTGTTTAGCAGGACTAATCATGTGGAATGCGTGTGCTTATTGTCCAACCCCCGTGAAGCAAAGTAATATGCGAACGGAAAACCTTTTGATATGGCTCATGACATTTTAGACAAAGGCTGAGATGTTGAGCTAAAAATGGAGGATTGGGAAAATGAGATTAGACGGTTTTGGATTGTTTGTTGATGATATGGCAAAGATGATTCGTTTTTACAGAGATGTGCTTGGTTTTGAGATTAAAGAAGATGAAGCCACATCCAATGTGTATTTGATCAAGGATGGAACTTTATTTCTGCTTTACGGAAGAAACGATTTTGAAAAAATGACAAGCAGAAAATATGAATACCTTAAAGATGTAAACGGTCATTTTGAAATTGCACTGTATGTCGATACATTTGAAGAGGTTGATAAAGAATACAAAAGAGTAATTCAGCAAGGTGCAAATCCTATTCTGGAACCTACAACAGAACCGTGGGGGCAGAGAACCTGCTATATCGCTGATCCTGAGGGAAATTTGATTGAAATAGGTTCGTTCAATAAATCTTTTGAACGTTGATTTTCGCTTGTAATACTATTTAGTACATTAAAGGAGCAGTCGTCCGGCTGCTCCTTTTTCATATATTTCTTAGTCGAAAGATTGGTGGATTTCTTTTCTCTCAATAATTTTTACAACTTTTGGGCGGTTGTATCTTTGTAAAATCACAAAACTCATATCAAGCATAGCTGCTGCAATGGCTGTAATCATGAACACCCAAAAAGTCCCAAACGGAATTGCGAAAAATAACGACGTAATTGTACATAAATAATACAATCTATACTGAAGATATGTCAGGAGATAATTGGATTCCACTGGATGATGTGCTGAAATAAATTCTCAGCCTTGAATAATTGAA
>CAKSIR010000092.1 GCA_934462775.1 uncultured Ruminiclostridium sp. | reverse complement strand
AAGCGCTTTTTTGCAGGGGTGTGGGGCGCTTTTTTCAAGAAAAAAAGCGCCCCACAAGTGAAAAATTTTCGCAACATAATCCTCGAAAAAGGTGCCGGTGGCACGTTTTTCGACAGTCTAGGTCCGATATGAATCAACATATCGGACTTTTCTTTATATACTCAGCTCAATTTCAATCGGTTTTTTTCCTGTAAGCTGAACGCTTCTGCTGTCAGGAGCGCTTGTGCCAACATAGAGCGTAAACCTGTCGCTGTCGATATAGCGGTTGCCCTCGTCGTCAACAACGGTGAGCGCTTTTTCGTCGGCGGTAATTTCAACCGTACATTTTTCGCCGCTTCCAAGCTCTATCTTTTTGAAACCGCAAAGGCTGAAATTCGGGACGGCATACCTTGATTTCAAATCCTTGATGTAGACCTGGGCTTTTTCGGTGCAGGCGGCGCCGTTATTCACAAATTCGGCTGTTATTGTAATCCCGCCGTTCCTGTACTCCGCGCTTGCCCTTGTGCAGCTTACATCGCCGTAGCTCAGCCCGTATCCGAAAGGATACAGTGGTTCGGTTTCAATGTAGCGGTAGGTTCTCCCTTTCATGGAATAGTCGGTGAAAGGCGGCAGGCTTTCGGTGTTCTTGTAGAACGTGACAGGCAGCTTTCCGCTTGGCGAGCATTCGCCGAACAGCAGTTCCGCTGCGGCTTTGCCGCCTCTTGCGCCGGGATACCACAGCTGGAGAATTGCGGCGCAGTTCTCTTCCGCAAATGAAAGGTCAATGGCGCTGCCGGCGGTCAGGCAGAGTATTACAGGCTTGCCGACGCTTGTTACTGTTTCAAGCAGTTCTCGCTGAACGGCAGGGAGGAGCAGGTCGTTTTTGTCCCCTGAGGCGTAGCCGTTGCCATCATCGCCCTCCTCGCCCTCAAGAGTTTCGTCCAGACCAAGGCACAGGATAACAGCGTCGCTGTGTTCGGCTGCGGAAATCGCTTCAGCTATGCGGTCGCGCTTTTGCGCAAGTCCCTCGGTGCGGTCGTTTTTCAGCTCGCAGCCTTTAGCATAAAGCACGCGCACATCATCGCCGCAGTAATCCTCAACGCCCTCTAAAACGGTTATATAGCGGGATGCAGTTCCGTAGTAGTTGCCCATTAAGGCAAGGCGTGAATCAGCGTTTGGACCGATTACCGCAACGGTTTTCAGCTTGTTTTTGTCGAGAGGGAGAACCCCGTTGTTCTTTAGCAGCACGGCGCTTTCCCGTGCAGCCTGTTCGTTAAGCATGGCGTGTTCCTTACAGTCAACTACCTCGTAAGGAATCTTGTCGAACTCGGTTTTGTCAAACAAGCCAAGCATGAAACGGGTTGTAAACAGGCGTTCGCAGGCGAGAGTAATGTCGTCCTCGGTAATTAGCCCGTTTTCAAGCGCAACCAGTATCTGCTGATAGGTGTTGCCGCAGTTAAGGTCGCAGCCTGCCTTTAAAGCAAGGGCAGCCGATTCGGGAGCGGTTGCGGTAACATGGTGGTGCTCGTGGAAATCGCGGATTGCCCAGCAGTCGGAAACAACGTGTCCCTTAAAGCCCCAATCCTTGCGGAGAATATCGCGAAGCAGCGTATAGCTGCCGCAGCACGGCTCGCCGTTGGTGCGGTTGTACGCTCCCATTACCGATTCTACCTCGGCTTCCTTTACAAGAGCTTCAAATGCAGGAAGATAGGTTTCGTACAGATCCTTTTTGCTTACCTCTGCGTCAAATTCGTGGCGCAGATTTTCGGGACCCGAATGAACGGCAAAGTGCTTTGCACAGGCGGCTGCCTTAAGGTATTCCTTATCCCCCTGAAGTCCCTTTACAAAGGCTTTTCCCAGTGCTGCGGAAAGGTACGGATCTTCGCCGTAGGTTTCGTGTCCTCTGCCCCATCTCGGGTCGCGGAAAATGTTCACGTTAGGCGACCAGAAGGTAAGCCCCTTGTAAATATCTCTGTCGCTGTGCTTGGAGTTTTCGTTGTATTTAGCCCTGCCCTCATCGGCAACGGCGTGGGCAATTCTGCCTAAAAGCTCCTCGTCAAACATGGCGGCAAGACCGATTGCCTGGGGAAAGCTGGTAGCCGTGCCTGCGCGGGCAACTCCGTGTAGCGCCTCGTTCCACCAGTTGTACGCGGGGATACCCAGTCGGTTTATAGGCGGAGCGTCGTATCTCAGCTGCGACGCCTTTTCCTCAACGGTCATCTGAGCTACAAGCTTTTTCGCGCGTTCTTCAAAGAGAGTTCTGTTTCTCATAATCTTCACCTTTCGTTACACTTCGACAGGCTAAGCCGCAGCGGAGCTGTTTTCCTCCGTATGCGTTTCCTTATAGTTTTTCATAAGCTTTCTGATTTTGATTAAATATGTTATTATCAGCAGCACCGTTGCAAAAATCCACGCAACAGGGCTTGCAAAGCAAACTGCGTTAAATCCGAACATACCTACAAATCCGAATGAAACCAGCGCTCTTGCAGCAAGCTCGCTTACGCCCGCCATCATCGGGAGGAAAGAGTAGCCAAGTCCCTGAAGCGAGTTTCTGAGCAGGAAGAGAATCGCCAGCACTATATAGAAAATAGAATTTATTTTGAGGAAGTAGGCGGTGTTTTCTATAACGAAGGTTTCGCTTCCGTCAATGAACATCATTGCAAGCCCCTCGCCGAACAGGCATACAACGCCCATTGCAATCAGCGCGTAGCATACCGTGAAAACAAGACTTTGGCGGATACCCTTCTGGATTCGCGGAATAAATCCTGCGCCAAGGTTCTGACCGCAGTAGGTAGCCATTGTAATTCCCAGTGTTTCCATTGGCTGAGCGACAAGGTTCTGTATCTTGTTTGCGGCTGTAACAGCGGCAACGATGCTTGTGCCAAGGCTGTTTACGGCGCTTTGCAGAATGATTGAGCCAATGGCGGTAATTGAAAACTGAAGCGCCATGGGAAAGCCGATTTTGCTGAGCTTTGCCATTCTGTGAATGTCAACCTTGAATTCGTCCTTTTCAAAGCGGAGTATGTCGTATTTTTTTCTTACATAAACAAGGCAGAGCAGACCGGAAATAAACTGAGCGATAACCGTTGCCCATGCCGCGCCTGCAACGCCCCAGTTGAACACGCAGATAAAGAGCAGGTCAAGCCCGATGTTTGCGAAGGATGCAATTGCAAGAAATATGAGCGGCGATTTGCTGTCGCCGAGGGAGCGCATGAGAAACGCCAGATAGTTGTACAGCATGATTACCGCAATGCCTGCAAATATGACAATTATGTAGTCGTAAGCCATGTCGATAATATCGGCGGGAGTCTGCGTGATTTCGAGGATAGGTCTTGTAAACAGCATTGTTACCGCCGTAAGCACAACGGTAACGATTGCCGCAAGATAAACGCCGTTAGTGATGAACGAGCGCATATCCTTTATATGCTTTGCGCCGAAGCTTTGAGCAACAGGAATAGCAAATCCGTTTGCAACGCCCATAACAAAGCCGATTACAAGGAAGTTGAGCGAGCCTGTGGAGCCAACTGCCGCCAACGCGTCAACTCCGCAGTACTGACCTACTATTATAGTATCGACCATGTTGTAAAGCTGCTGAAAAATATTGCCGAAAAGCATGGGGACAAAGAAGCCCATAATTAAGGACATCGGCTTGCCCTTTGTCATTTCCTTTACCATAAGCGTAACACCTTTTCTCCAAATTAGCTGATGTTTCTTTTGTTTTCGAGTTATCATTTTATATCAAATTCACCCTACTGTCAAGACAAAAAAAGCGCCAAATTAAACGTATTATTTTCGGCTTTTTCGGCAAAAAAACAACGGGAAAATTCCTAAGTGCATAAGTTTCGAAAATTGATGAAAGGCAGGAAGAAAAAACCGTTTTTCAGTCACAAAAAGCAGCAGCCTGACATATTATAAGTTGAAAATGCAAGGCATAAGGAGGTACGCTATGGATATGTATTTTGAAAAGAAAATACCTGTAACGCGGGTTGGATATGCATTTGTGCCGGAGCAGCGCATGGAGCGCGTTTACTCGCCTGCTGACGCGCTGAAAAACGGCACCGTTTTCCCCGAGCTGAATATTACGCTTGAGGAGTATGAGAGGGGGCTTTATAATGGAAAATAAGGCGAAGTGCGCCGCGCTTCTTCAAAGGCTGTCCGAGGCAAGCTTCTTCGCAGTCGACCTGAAGCTTTATCTGGACACTCACCCCGACGACGAGAAAGCAATTGAAATGTTCCGCGAAGCCTGCCGTCAGGAGGAAGCCTGCCGCGACGCTTTTGAGCGCTGCTGCTATCCGCTCAGACCATGTTCGGCGGGAGAGGACGGCGAATGGGATTGGCTAATGGGCGCATGGCCGCCGGAAAGGTTGTGATTGTATGTTTTACTTCGAAAAAAGAACACAGTTTCCTGTAAAAATCAACAACAAAAACCCAAAGCTGGCAGCTTATGTGCTCAGCCAGTACGGCGGTCCGGACGGCGAGCTTGGCGCGTCCCTGCGTTATCTTTCACAGCGCTTTACGATGCCCGATAACAAGTCGATAGGCCTGCTGACGGATATAGGCACCGAAGAACTGTCACACCTTGAAATGATTGGCAGCATTGTTGCGCAGCTCACAGGCGGCGAGGGCGCAAAAAGCTTTGAGAAGTACGGCAACGGCGATTATTATGTCGACCACGCTAACGCGGTCTATCCCGCAAGCGCAGGCGGAGTGCCGTGGAATGCGGCTTCAATTCAGAGCAAGGCTGACCCCATCGCCGATATTATGGAGGATATGGCAGCAGAGCCTGCGATTGCGTACACACAATAATGATTACTTGTCAAACAATGACGGCGGAATTGCTCACGCGTTAAAGCAGCTTGGCATATCATAATCCGAAAACTATAACAATATATTTTTAAATAGCCTATTGATTATCGATTTCCAATGTGGTATTATTGTATTAAAATAATATTTTGAAAGGAAATTGCACTATGTCAGGTATGAAAAAGGCAATGGCGGCGCTGCTGTGCGGCGTCATGCTGTTAGGATTTTCCGCCTGCGGAAATGCCGGAACCGTAACCGAAAGCACTTCAGCAGCGAATACGACGGCAGCCGATACGCAGACGGAAGCAGCCGAAAGCACTGCCGCAGCCGATACAACGGCGGCGGAATCTGAAACTACCACAGCTGCCGTATCCGAAGAAACGACCTCTGAAGCAGTAACAGAGGCGGCAACTGAAACAACGACCGAGGCGGCAATCGAGCAGACAACAGCAGAAGCCGTTTCCGAGGAAACAACGGCTCAGTCAGGAGATGATGAGGAAATGAACGATTCAAAAGAAGAAAAGAAGCTGGTTGCGCTTACATTTGACGATGGACCTAATACGACAACTACCAACGAGGTGCTTGACATACTGGAAAAGTACGGAGTAAAGGCGTCGTTTTTCCTTATAGGCGTGAATATCAACGATGACTCCGCGAAAGCTGTAAAACGCGCTTACGACATGGGCTGCGACATCGGAAATCACTCAAAGACGCACTCCAATATGACCGAGCTTACAGACGAGGAAATTGTTGATGAAATCAAGTATGTGGACGAACGCATTTATGAAATAACAGGGGAATATCCCAAGTATTTCCGTCCGCCGTACATTGCGGTAAACAACAAGATGTTCGATCTGATTGACGAAACTTTCATCAACGGCTTTGGAGTAACCGACTATGACGACAGAGTTACTACGGAAATTCGCCACATGAGAGTTATGAAGCAGGTAAAGGACGGCGCGATTATTCTCCTTCACGACGCTCAGGGAAACAGTCAGACGGTTGAAGCGCTTGACTTGATAATTCCCGACCTCATTTCAGAGGGATATGAGCTTGTAACGCTTACGGAGCTTTTCGAGCGCAAGGGAGTTACACTTGGAGATGAAAAGATTCTCTACTCGTATGCCGATCAGACGAGTATGTACGGTTGATGAATAACAAACAGAAAAAAGCCTCACGTTTCCGTGAGGCTTTTGCTACGCATACCGATTACTTGTTAAATGGGTTTTCTGTCTTGTAAAGCATACCCTTTGGCTGGTTGAAGCCAATGCTTTCAACGCCAAGGTATGTAAATACGGAGTGGATTGCCTTGCCGACATGAGCGAATGCAACCGCACCGTGATGCGGGAAGTGTCCTTCAACTAAAACGTGACGGTAGAAACGCGCCATTTCAGGAATAGCGAAGATACCGATTGCGCCGAATGAACGTGTTGCAACAGGAAGAACCTCGCCCTCTGCGATGTAGGAAACCAGCTTAGCGTCAGCGGTTGACTGTAAGCGGAAGAATGTGATGCTGCCCGGAATAATGTCGCCTTCAAGAGTACCTCTTGTAATATCCGGCTCAACGTCAGGCTCAAGACCTCTGTGCATGATGAGCTGATACTTCATTGTGCGTGAAACCAGCTTGCAGGCAGGAGTATTGCCACAGTGGAAGCCCATGAATGTATCCTTGTGAGTATATGGGAACTTGCCCTCGATGCCTTCCTTGTAGATGTTTGCAGGAACAGTGTTGTTGATGTCAAGGAGCGTAGGAGCGTCTGCTGTTACGCAGGCTGCAATGTACTCGCTTACTGCGCCGTAAATATCAACCTCGCAGGCTACCGGAATGCCTCTTGATGTAAGGCGGGAGTTTACATAGCACGGAACGCAGCCGAACTGTGTCTGGAATGCAGGCCAGCACTTGTTTGCAAATGCAACGTACTTGCGTGAGCCCTTGTGAGCTTCTGCCCAGTCAAGGAGGGTAATTTCAAGCTGTGCAAGTCTTGGAAGAATACCTGCCATCTTGTTGCCCTCGCCAAGCTCCTTTTCCATGTCGGCAACAACCTCAGGGATTCTTGCATCGTCCTTGTGGTTGTTGAATGCTTCAAACAGGTCAAGCTCGGAGTTTTCTTCAATTTCAACACCGATGTTGTAAAGCTGCTTGATTGGTGCGTTGCAGGCAAGGAAGTCCTGCGGACGGGGACCGAAGGAAATAATCTTTAAGTTGTTTAAGCCGATGATTGCTCTTGAAACAGGTATAAATTCCTTAATCATGTCGGCAACTTCGTCAGGTGTGCCAACCGGATATTCCGGAATGTATGCCTTGATATTTCTTAAGTTCAGGTTGTAGCTTGCGTTGAGCATACCGCAGTATGCGTCGCCGCGGCTGTCGCAAAGGCTGTCGCCGCAGTCCTCTTCAGCGGCTGCAACAAACATTACAGGACCGTCAAAGTTCTTTGCAAGCAGTGTTTCGGAAGACTCAGGACCGAAGTTGCCCAGGTATACAACCAATGCGTTTACCTCTGCAGCCTTCAGCTCCTCAAGAGCCTTTAACATATGTACTTCATTTTCAATTGTTGTCGGACATTCGTAAATTTCGCCGCCCTTTTCCTTGTAAGCCTTAACTACGGCTGCGCGTCTTGACGCGGAAAGTGTCATCGGGAAACAGTCGCGGGAAACCGCAACGATACCCATTTTAACTTCAGGGATATTCTTCATACAATCCTCCATAGAGTAAATAAAATACTGCCTCGGTGCAAACGTTTACTTTTCATTTTAAACAAGCCTGCACTGATTTTACAGCTTTATACTATTTTAGCACATATAAACAAAATATTCAAGTATTTCAGAAAAGATTTATTGTATAATTTTTATTATCATTGTGCAGTAAAATTGTAACTGTGATTTGTGCGATATTTCATCGTTTCATGGTTGCATTTATTATTAAAATGTGGTAAAATTCAAGTATAGGCTTTAATTTTGGAAATGGAGAACTGAAATGAGCGAAACGAAAATGACAGCCGAACAGCTGCCCTGGATAATTTTTGAACTTGACGATTATTATTACGCGGTAAACACTAAATATGTAACAGGTATTGTAATGATGCAGTCAGACATTGTGCCGGTGCCTGAGGCTCCGCAAATTTTCAGAGGTATATGCGACATCAGAGGAATGGTAGTTCCACTGCTGGATATGCGTCTGCTTTTTGGAATGCAGTCTGTTCAGCAGGAATACGATGAATTCAAGGAAATGATAAACCAAAGAAAGCTTGACCATGAAAACTGGGTAAGAGAGCTTGAACGCTGCCTTGAAAGAAACGAACCGTTCCGCCTTAATCTTGACCCGCACAAGTGCGCGTTCGGTCAGTGGCTGTTAAACTTCAAGAGCCACAGCAATCTCATCAACAGCCATGTAAAAAAGCTTGACGCTCCTCATATCGAGCTTCATCAGGCAGGCGCAAAGGCTGTCGAATGCCGTAAGAACGGCGGCGATTACAAGGAATATATCGAAAAGATACACTCCATATACGCTCCCCGAATCAACACTCTCCTTGACGAAACAATTGACATATTCCAGCACCATTACCGCGAGATGATTATCACTCTTTCGAACAATGAAAAGCCGCTGGGCATAATTGTTGACGAGGTTGTGGCAGTTGATTCCGTTGAAATGGTCGCTGACAGGGAGAAGATCCATCAGCTTCACCGTTCGCCTTTCGTAAGCGGAGTTGCGGTCAGCCCGAAAATTCAGGGTCAGATAATTGTTATTGACGAGGAAGCGCTGATAAACGAGCGCGATATAATCGAGCAGGAAGAAAACACACTGAGTCAGCTTTCAAAGCACATTGAAACAAATGAATAAAACTTGACCCCATAGCTTAGCGGCTATGGGGTCGTTTTATGCACATTCGGTATCGCTTTTATCCTTGCAGATAATTTTTGTTTTTGTCGGGTCAACCTTGTCCTTTTCGATAATGAGCTTGTCTATTGAGTCTGCTCTGATAATTCCGCCTGTCGGATTCATTACGCTGTCGATTCTGCTTGAAATGTCGGCGTCCACAGTTGAATATTCAAAGGCAAGGGTGGTATTTATCAGCTTGCAGTTCTTCATAACAAGATTGTCTATGTAGCACATTCCCTGAAGGCTTTCAACGGTGCAGTTCACAAGGGTCAGATTTTTTGCGTTCCAGCCCAGATATTCTCCCGAAATAAATGAATCGTAAACAGTTACGTTTTCGCTGTTCCAGAAAGCGTCTTTCGACAGCAGCTTTGCGCCGTGTATTTCAACGTTCTTCACTCCGTCGAAGGAATAGTTTCCGTAGAGGGTGAAGCTGCTGATTCTCATATTTTCGCTGTTCATGGCGAAATAATCGCCTTTTGCGGTTACGTTTTCCATTGTTACGTTATTGCAGCTCCACAGTGTTTCAGCAGCGTTTGGCATGGATACGTTCCTTAAGGTCAGATTGCCGCATCTGCGAAAGTTTTTCGGCGCTTCGATTGCCGAATCCTCCACAGAAATGTTGTTGGTGTACCAGACTCCTGCTCTTGCCATTTCGAACCAGGTGCAGTTTTTCACCGTAATATCGTTGCAGTACCAAAGAGGATATTTCCATTTGAACATACTTCCGTAAAGCTCAATGTTACGGCTTTCCTTCAGCGGGGACTCGCCGTCGTCGAAAATTGTATCGTATATTTTAAGTCCGTCGCTTTTAAAAAGCGCGCGTTCTCCTGTGAGAAATTCCTGTTTTATTTCTTTCATTGGAACTCCTTTCTGATTATATGTGCTTGTTTACGATTATATTATAGCGCAAAACAGCGGCAATGTCTAATACCTCTTTTTTATGCCGTGCTATTCTTATTGGTAATAGCAAGAACTCCCGCAAAGCTGCGGGAGTTCCAGCTTGTCGAAAAACGTGCCACCGGCACCTTTTTCGAGGATTTTGCTGCGAAAATTTTTC
>CAKSIR010000091.1 GCA_934462775.1 uncultured Ruminiclostridium sp. | reverse complement strand
CTCTCTGCGGAGAGCGACTTAGGGCGTTGCCCTAAGTACCCACCACTTTTTGAAAAAAGTGGACAAAAACTTTAAATTTGACTTTTTCAACAGTCTGAAATCTGCTTTTGATTTTCAAAAGCAGATTTTTCGACACTCTGAACAGGCTGATAACTCCGCCTGTTATTTTTCTTTTCTGAGCAGCAATTCCTCAGCGCTGTTAAGAGCGGCTTCGCTCTCGCTGTCGCCCGAAATAATCCGCGCGATCTCCTTTTTTCGTTCATCAAAGCTAAGCGGATAAATTTTTGTATATGTACGGCTTTCATCGCTGGATTTTCTGATAAGCAGATGATTGTCAGCCATCGCCGCAATCTGAGCAAGGTGAGTTACGCAAAGCACCTGCCTTTTTTTTGCAATTTCAGCCAGCTTGATTCCGACCTTTTGAGCCGCGTGACCGCTTATTCCCGTGTCAATTTCATCGAATATCATCGTTGGGATATTGTCGTTTGACGCAAGCACGTTCTTAATTGCAAGCATTATGCGCGAAAGCTCGCCGCCTGACGCAATCTTGTTGATTGGCTTCGGCTCCTCGCCTTTGTTTACCGAAATCAGCATTTCAATTCTGTCCATGCCGTTTACTGAAATTTTGTCCTGCTCAACCGCAAAAATCAGTTTTACATTAGGCATATCCAGATATTTAAGCTCCTCCGATATTTTTTTCACAAGGATTTCGGCGGTTTTTTTGCGTATTTCCGAAATCTCTGCGGCATTTTTCCTTACCGTGTCAGCCAGTTTATGACGCTCCTCAAGCAGGGCTTCAAGAACATCATCGCTGTTTAGGAGAGCTTCGTATTCCAGCTTCCAATTCTCGTGCTGTTCAATAAGCGCGTCTATATCCATTCCGTATTTGCGCTTTGCACGAAGAATGTCGCTCATTCGCTCTTCAAGGTAGGCAAGCGGATATTGTTCGCTGTCGCTCATTTTGGAGGAAATTTCGCTTTTTATATCGTCCAGCTCTACGATTACGCTTTCAAGGCGCTGCCTTAACTCCTCGCAGCCGTTTACATAATCGGACAGCTTGCCCATTTCGTTGCAGGTTCTTTCGGAAAGACTCAGCGCGCCTGCTTCATCGTCGCTGCCCTCTATGCAGTTGTAGGCAATTGCAAGAGAGGTCTGTATTTCCTCGAAATTTCTTGCTTCGGTAAGGCGCTGTTCGATTTCAGCCTCCTCACCTTCCCTGAAATTCAGCTCGTTAAGCTCGTTGATTCGCCCCTCCAGAATTTCCAGCTTTTCCTGCTTCAGGCTGTTTTCTTCCTGCAAGCGTTTTATTTTGTGGGAAAGCTGAGAAAAATCCTTGAACAGCGAGCGATACTGTTCCAACGCGCCCTCAAGCTGACCGTAGCTGTCAAGAATTTCACGCTGCTTATCGTTGCTCATAAGTATCTGATTATCATGCTGACCGTGAATGTCAATAAGCCCCGCCGCTACGTCCTTAAGCACTGCAACAGTAGCCGTTTTACCGCAAATTCTGGCGGTGCTTTTTCCGTCAGCCGAAATCTCACGCTGAAGCAGCAATTCATCGTTATCGGCTGTGTATCCGTATTCCTCCAGCTTTTGCTTAACAACGTCAGGAATGTAGTCAAAAAGGGCCGTGATATTGGCTTTTGCAGTTCCTGCGCGAACAATTTCCTTGCTGGTTCTGCCGCCAAGCACCGCATTTATTCCGCCAATGAGAATACTTTTGCCCGCGCCTGTTTCACCGGAAAAAATGTTCAGTCCCTCGGTAAAGGAAATAACCGCTTTTTCAATTATTGCAAGATTTTCTATGTAAATTTCCTTCAGCATTTCCTGAACGTTCCTCCTAAAGCATTTTTTTCAATTTTTCGGTAAGATCCCTCGCGTCATTTTCGGTTCGCACAAGTATAAATATGGTATCGTCCCCCGCAATTGTTCCTACCACATAATCGAGGTTCATAAGGTCGAAGGTGGCGCAGGCAGCATTGGCAAGTCCGGAATGACACTTTACGCACACGGTGTTAATTGCGTAGTCGATGCTGATTACAGCCTGCTGGAAAATGGTTGAAAAACGTGCGTCGTTGATCTTGTGCGCCTTGCAGTAGCAGTTTACTCCGTTTTCGTTGATTGCCTTTTCAAGGCGCAGCTCGTTAATGTCGCGGGAAATTGTCGCCTGAGTTACATCAAATCCACGCTCCCGAAGAATAGATTGAAGCACGTCCTGATTCTCTACCTCAAATTCCTTGATTATTGATAAAATTTCAGCCTGACGTTTCTTTTTCATTTCATCACCTTATTATTTTAACGGACGCATCAGCTTGTTGTGGATCGAGCTGTAAAAGCTGTCGCCGTCGAGATCTATAAGATTCAGCGCCAGCTCTGACTTTGTTATAGTCACGCTGTCGGCTTCCTCAAAGGAAATTCCGTCGTCGCCGTCAACGGTTATGAAAACCTTGCTGCTTTCGTAGCCGAAATATACCACCTTCAGCCGAGTGTCACCGCCGAAAATCATCGGACGGCTGAACAGCGTATGCGCGCACAGCGGCGTCATTTCTATGCATCTGAGTGACGGCTCGATAATCGGACCGCCTGCGGACAATGAGTATGCGGTCGAGCCGGTTGGCGTGCTGAAAATCATTCCGTCCGCGCGGATGTTTGACACTTCCGTGCCGTTGCTTTCAACGCGAAATTCCGGCAGCTTCGAGCCGCTGTCCTTGTAAAAAACAACGTCGTTCAGAGCCAGAAAGTTAAGGTCGCCGTTGCCGCGTTCGATATTGACGTTCATCAGCATACGGCTGCTGACGGTATAGTCGCTGTCGACAAGTTTTTTCAGCTTGTCCAGACCGTCGCACTCAAGGGTTGCCATAAATCCAAGCCTGCCGGTGTTGATACCAAGCAGTGATTTGCCTGTTCGCGCGGCGTGCTTTCCCCATCGGAGAATGGTTCCGTCGCCGCCGACTGTAAGGAAAATATCACAGGCTGCAATCTGATTTTCAAGAGTATCGTAAACAACATTTCCGCAGTCGAAATACTCCCTGTCCTTTTCGTTCATCAGCGGCACAATACCAAACAGCAGCAGCTTCTCAACCACGCTTGGAACAACTTTTCTGCTGCGTTCTTTTTTGATATTCGTACAAATTAAAACCTTCATACCAACCTCAATTGCTTAAATAAATGAGAAACTCTCTGTTGCCGTCGCCGCCCGTTATAGCGGATTCGGCAGTTCCGATGACAGTAAAACCGCTTGAAATGCAGAATTGCCTTATATCGTCAACAATGGCCTGTTGGAGCTTCTTGTCCTTTATGACTCCGTTTTTTCCGAGATGCTTTTTCCCCGCTTCAAACTGAGGCTTAATGAGCGCGGCGCATTTTCCGTTTTCCGACCAGAGATTTTTTATATACGGAAGTATAAGCTTCAGCGAAATAAATGAAACGTCTATACTAACAAAATCTGCTTTTTCAGGAAGTTCAGCCTTTCGTATATCCGTCTTTTCCATGGAAATAACTCTGCTGTCAGATCTTAATTTTCCATCAAGCTGAGAGGTTCCGACATCGACCGCATAAACCATTTTTGCTCCGTTTTGCAGCATACAGTCGGTAAATCCGCCTGTGGACGCTCCTACATCAAGACAGACTGCGCCGTTTAGGTCAATCCCCCACAGCGAAATAGCTTTTTCAAGCTTAAGCCCGCCGCGGCTGACATACTTAGGCATATCGCCGACCACTTCAATTACGTCATTATCCTCAACGGTTTCAGACGGTTTTGTACATATTTTCCCATTTATATGAACAATTCCGTCTTTTATAAGATTTTGAGCAAGGGTACGGCTTTTAGCCAATTCCCGCTCGACCATTGCAAGGTCAATTCTTTTTCCCAAACTATTCTCCCAGTACTGTTTTCTTCATTGATTCACTGTCAAGTCCATAGCGCTTCAACTGACTGTCTACTTCGGCAAACCTGACGAACTCACCGTTCACGGCTACAATCTTGTAAGAGCCTTTATAGCCGTATTCATTTAGCTTTACAAGCAGCTTTTCGCCGATTCCTCCCTGCTTTACGCCCTCTTCAAAGAAGAAAATGCTGTCATATTTCAATAGCTTATCCATAATCTCATTCGGTATCGGATATATTTTTATAAGCTGTAAAACATCGATTTTGTCAGCAATAAGACGTTTTGCGTTCTCAATTATGCGCCCATATGAACAAATCAGCGTCTTGCTGTTTTGTTCATATATTTTACATTCCGGAACAGTTTCATTTTTTTCTTCAACCGGACTTACACCTCTCGGGTATCGTACAACAGCAATCCCCTTCGTGTCATAAATGGCTTTATGAAGGCATTTTTTTACTTCATTTGTGTCACATGGCGAATATATTGTAACGTTCGGTATCGATGAAAGCATTGAAACATCGAAAACGCCTTGATGAGTTTCGCCGTCCTCGCCGACAAATCCTGCTCTGTCGACTGCAAGCACTATGTGCAGGTTTTCAATTGCAGCGTCGTGGATAATCTGATCATAGCAGCGCTGCAAAAATGTTGAGTACACTGCAAAAACAGGTATCATTCCCTGAGAAGCAAGACCGCAGGCAAATGTCAGCGCGTGTTCCTCTGCAATACCAACATCAAAAAATCGCTCGGGATATGCTTTTGAAAATTTGCTCAGTCCGGTAGCGTATTTCATGGCGGCCGTAACGGCACATACTCTGCTATCATTTTCTGCTATTTTCAGCAGTTCGTCCCCAAATGCCTCCGAATATGTCAGCCCTTTTACTCCGCGGTTTGATTTCTTGTCGACGCCATGATACTGTCCCGAATTTTCCTCGGCAGGTTTATATCCTTTTCCCTTTTTGGTTTTGACGTGAACAATGCAAGGCTCATTCATCAGCTTTGCAACCTCGAATACCTCCGTAAGCTCGGAAATATCGTGGCCGTCCACAGGACCAAGGTATTTGAATCCTAAATTTTCAAAGATGTTGCTCTGATAAATTGCAAACTTCACAAGGTCTTTTGTTACGCTTACAGGTTTTGCAAGCTCCTTGCCGATACTTGTTCTGCCAAGAATTTCCTTAACCTTGTTTTTGGTGTCGTAATACTTACGGGTTGAGCGCATCTGAGTGAGGTATGCTGCGATTGCGCCCGAATTTTTCGAAATAGACATTTCGTTGTCGTTAAGCACAATGATTAGGTTTTTCCCGATTTTAGAAGCATTGTTCAGCGCCTCGTATGCCTCGCCGCCTGTAAGCGCTCCGTCGCCGATAACCGCAATTACCTTGTGGCTGTCGCCTTTAAGCTCCATTGCCTTCGATATGCCGAGAGCTGCGGAAACGGAAATGCTGCTGTGTCCGCCGATAAAGGCGTCATGAACGCTTTCGCTCGGTCTTGGAAATCCCGAAATGCCGTTTTCTGTTCTTAATTTTCCAAACTGCGCTTTTCTGCCCGTAAGAATTTTGTGGGTGTACGCTTGATGCCCTACGTCAAAGACGATTTTGTCATCAGGCGTGGTGAAAACGCTGTGCAGAGCGACTGTCAGCTCCACCGTTCCGAGGTTGGAGGCAAGGTGTCCCCCTGTGCTGGATATTGTTTCTATCAGAAAGCTTCTTATTTCACTGCAAAGCTGCTTTTTTTCGGCAAGCGAAAGGCTTTTAAGCTTTTCAGGGGAAATTTCGTCATTGAGAATCAAGCCTTCACAACCTTTCATCCAACGTAAGGAATAGGCATAAGCATCGCTATAATAATGCCGAGCAGCGCCCCGCAAAGCACTTCAAGCGGCGTATGTCCAAGCATTTCCTTGAGGTCTTTTGTTTCCTCGCCGTTTTCCTTTTCGCTTTCGTCCTCGATTTTTTCTTCAAGCTTGTCAACGTGATCCTCGTCAAGTTCGTCAACGATACGTCTGATTCGGTTGATTTCCTTTGCCTGAAGTCCTGCAGAGCGGCGGACGCCTGTTGCGTCATACATTACAATCATTGCAAGAACCATAGCGAGCGCAAACTCGGTTGAACCAATGCCGTGCGCCTTTGAAACGGCAATAACGAGCGCGCAGACCGTTGAGGAATGCGAGGACGGCATTCCTCCGGCGCCCACAATTCGCTCAGGATTAAAGGTTTTGAATTTGATTGCATAAACTACTACTTTTATCACCTGTGCGGCAAGCCAGCTTATCAGCGCTGCCAAAAGCACAAGGTTAATGTATTTTTCCATCTTTTTACCTTCCAGCTAAGATTACTTATTCCTGTTCAGAAGCTTTTTGGTAAGCTCCTTGATAAAATCGCTGTTTTCCCAATTGCTCAGAATTTCGAGAGCCTCGTTTGTGAGCTCCTCTGCCTTTTCGTGAGCCTTTTCCAATCCATATAGAGTAACGTATGTAGTTTTTCCGCTTTCTGCGTCGCTTCCGATTGGCTTTCCAAAAACTTTTTCATCGCCTGTTACATCAAGAATGTCGTCGACAATCTGGAACGCAAGCCCCAGCTTTTCCGCATACATTGCGGCATTCTGTACAGTATCTTCATCTGCTCCTGCGGCAATGCAGCCTGAACAGCAGGCAGCCTTTAGCAGCGCAGAGGTTTTCAGCGAGTACATTTCAAGCAGCGCCTGAGAGGTATATGGCTTTCCCTCGTTTTCTGTATCGATCTGCTGACCGCCTATCATTCCGAAAACTCCGACCTGATGAGTTATTTTGCTGATTATTTTTACGATTTTCTCAGGTTCAAGCTCAGACCCTGCAATCAGTTCAATCGGATAAATTTCCAGTGCGTCGCCTGCAAGCAAGGCTGTTGCTTCGTCAAACGCCTTATGGCAGCTTGGCTTTCCGCGGCGCAGATCGTCGTTGTCCATGCATGGCAAATCATCGTGAATAAGTGAAAATGTATGAATCATTTCCATTGCGCAGGCAATGGGCAATGCCTTTTCAATGTCCCCGCCGCACATTCGGCAGAATTCCAGAACCAGAACAGGTCTTATTCTTTTTCCGCCTGCGGAAAGACTGTATTTCATGGCTTTTATTACCCTGCCTTGAGCTGATTCCTCGCCGTTTATATATGAATACAGCTTATCTTCAACAAGCTTAATGTAATTTTCAAGTGTAATTTCCTGCATATTTCAGTCTCCGTCAGCCGATTTCTTCAAGCGTAAGCTTTGCCGAATCAATCTGTTCCTTGCATATTTTCACAAGCTCGGTAGCTTCGGAATACAGCTTTACTGCTGTTTCCAAAGGTAAGTCGGCTTTTTCCATTTCCGCTGAAATTTCATTCAGCCTCAGATATGCCTGTTCAAACGTCATTCTGACTTCCTTTCGTCAACAACGGCGCTTATTTCACCGCCGTTCATTCTTATGGTAATTCTGTCGCCTTTGCTGATGCTTTCCGCGCTTTTGACGACTGTATTTTCTTTCATTACGATTGCGTAGCCGCGCATGATTGTATTAAGCGGACTTAATGCGTTTATCATGTCAGCCGTTGCCGCAAGGGACCTGCTTTTGCTGTCGATAAGGCTTTCCATGCGGTTTTTGAGCTGCTTTTCAATCAGTTCAAGCTTTTCGCTGTCAGCCTTTATCTTCTCGCTCGGAGATAATGCCTTTATATGCTTGTACGCAAATTCGATGCCTTTTTCAGCGGATTCAATTTTGCTGTAAACAGCCTTAAGCAGCTTTTCCGTAAAGCTGTCCATCCCGTTTTTCAGCGCTTCCTTATCCGGCACTGCAAGCTCTGCAGCCGCCGACGGCGTTGGCGCTCTTAAATCCGCAGCAAAGTCTGCGATAGTAAAATCCGTTTCGTGACCTACGGCTGATATTGTGGGGATTTTGCTGTTGTATATTGCCATTGCGACCTGTTCGTTATTGAATGCCCACAGATCCTCAACCGAACCGCCGCCCCTGCCGAATATAATCAGGTCGGCGCCGACTGTCTGAGCCTTTTGAAGCGCCTTTACTATGGATTCCGGAGCGTCCGCTCCCTGCACAAGAACAGGAATTAGCTTGACTTTAACAATCGGGTATCTTCTGCCGATAATATTTAGCATATCCTGAAGCGCTGCGCCCGTTCTTGCGGTAATTATGCAGATACAGCGCGGCATTGCGGGAAGCGGGCGTTTTTGATTAAAATATCCGCCCTGCGCCAGCTTTTGCTTAAGCTGCTCAAAGCCAAGGTAAAGCTCGCCTACGCCCTCCGGCTGCATCTCGTTTGCGTAAAGCTGATACTGTCCGTCACGCTCGAAAACGTTTATTGCACCGTGGATTATAACCGACATACCATTTTCGGGCAGAAAGTTCAGCCGCTCTGCATTTGAGTGGAACATAACCGCTTTAACGGCTGTTTCTCCGTCCTTCAGGGTGAAGTAAAAGTGACCTGTTTTATAGTGGTTTACAAAGTTGGATATTTCGCCTCTGACATAAATGTCCTGAAGCGCCTTATCGCCCTTTATCATAAACGCAATACGCTTATTGACCTGTGAAACGGTTACTACCAAAGGACTCAATCCTTATCACCGCAATCCTTGTAATACGAGCCTAAAATTCCGTTGATAAAGCCGCTGTCCTGCTTGTCTGCATACATCTTTGAAAGCTCGACAGCTTCGTTTATAGCAACCTTTTTCGGCACGTTGCCGTCAAAGTCCATTTCGTATAAACCGATTCTGAGAATTGTCAGGTTTATCTTTGAAATACGGGAAATTGCTCGTGTTTTGCTGTACTTGGAGATGATTTCATCCAGCTTGTCCATATTTTCGGTAACGCCGTTTACGATTTTCATTACGGCGCTGTTCATTGCCATGTCATAGGCTTCAACGGTTGTTTCTGCTGTTTCTTCCGCAGAAGTTCCGTCGTTGAGCTGCATCTGGAACAATATAATAAATGCTGCTTCTCTTATCTCTCGTCTTGTCATTTTGTCGTTCATAATCATTTCCTTTATGTTTTTACTAAACGCAATTAACCCTCCTAAAATTACTTTTGGGAGGGTAATTATTACGCCTGTTCTTCTTTATTCAGCTCAATGCCTACTATTTTTACATTCACCTTTGAAACTGCAATCCCTGTCATATTTTGAACAGCGGATTTAACGCTGCTCTGAACTGCTTCCGCAACCGAAAAAGCCTTGTGTCCTTGAAGAACGATAATGCTTACGTCAATCTCAGCGGAATCTCCGGTAATTTTTACGCGAATTGGACTTAAAAATCTGTTGGCGATTGAAATAGGAGTTTCAACCATAGCCAGCTTATCGCCCTTGACTGCAACGCCCTGTATTTCTGTTGCAGCGAGTTCTGCAATTTTTACAAGAACTTCGTTTGAAATTTTGAGAGTACCGCCTGACTTATTCACCTTTTTGTCCATTTCAAAGACCTCCTGCTTTTTGTGATATTTTAGCTCAGGTACTTACAATGGGTATTATTTTTTAAAAGAGCCGATTGCTGTACCGTAAGGTTAAAGCGAGTATAAACTGATTTAGCGTCTGAGGTTATTATATCACAAATCAAATCGCCGTAAGGCGATACGGCAACGCCGTCATTTGCCGACAGGCAAATGGATTTGATGATACAATGTTCTCAGATTAGTTGCGAAGCAACGTAACCGCACAAAGTGCGGTCAAAATTGGCTGTGCCAATTTTGTATCTGAGGTTATTATACCACATTTACAATATTTCTGCAAGAAAAATGCCCGACTTAACATCGGGCGCTGTATCATTCTGTTATTTTCATGTTGAAATCAATATTTTCACAGTCGTATCCTACTATTTTAAATCGATTGTTACCTTTT
>CAKSIR010000090.1 GCA_934462775.1 uncultured Ruminiclostridium sp. | reverse complement strand
CAAAGAATAGGGCGAGGGGTTTATTGCTCGGCTTTAATCTCCATAAACAAAATTAAAGGGGGCGAGTAGCCCCCTTTTCAAACAAGTCTATAATCTCAGTCCGAGCGAAGCTCGGAACAGCCTCAAGGCGCAGCCTTGCGGACGCAGTCCGGTTTTTATCGGGTTGTTTCCCTTTGTTGCGACATTAAACGACATAAAATGACGGCTAAAAAATATAAAAAGCGACATCACATGAGAAAAAGCGATAGCGTTCATCAGATAACGACAAAAGTTTGTAACCTTGACTAACCAAAAAGCACTTTATTTAGACAAAATCTGCATTGTTTTGCATGGTGTTTTTTTCTATAATTAGTGATGAACGGAGCTATTATTTCACTCTGTTGCAGACTGTAACAAAACACTTTACAGACAAAGCGATTTGTGAGATAATAATACTATGCTCCTGTACGGAGGAAAAATGGAAATCAAGGAATATCTTTTACAGCCCGTGCAGCTTGACAAAGCCATAAACGAGGCCATACTGGAGCTTGAAATGCTGAAGGAGCTTACGGTCAAATCGAAAAGCTATATTTCGGCGGAAGCCTCATCGCGCGGGCTGAGCAGCGTTGAGGAAATTGTTGAAAAAATCTGTCGGCAGGAAGAGAAAATCAACCGCGACATAGACAGCTACGTTGATAAAAAAGCAGAGATAGAACAGCTTATAGACAGGCTCGCTGACATGGATCAGCGCACGCTGCTGAAATACCATTACATTTTAGGGCATACATGGGAGAAAATCGCGGAGGAGTGCTATATAAGCCTGAGAAATGTTCATTACATACACGGAAAGGCGCTGGGCGTATTGCAGGGCTTATTTGAGGAAAAGACGGCTTAGCGCGGAAAGGAAAGCTTATGACCGAGTTCGTAACAGGCAGAGCGAGAGCGGACAAAACTGCCGAAATATTCCGCAGAATAAACGGCTCGGAGGACGGCAGAGAAACGCTGCTGATTGTCCCCGACCAGTTTTCTTTCGATACCGAAATAGCGATTTACAGAAACGTTGAAAAAACAAAGCTGCTCAATGTTTCGGTTACTACCTTTTCAAAGCTGGCGGAAAAGATAATCGCCCTCTATTCGGCAAAAAAGGATTACGCGGACGACATTGTAAAAAAGCTGATAATGTTCAGAACGCTGAAAAATCTTAAGGGCAGCCTTGACTATTACGAGCGTCATATTGAAAAGCCGCAGTTCCCGTCATTTATGCTTGACGTGGTGGCAAGCCTTAAATCTGGGGGAATAACGCCGCGCGATTTAAGGCGGCTGGTTGAGGACGACGAGGAGATGAAGCAGTCCCTCAGCAGCAAGCTTTCCGACATATATCAGATATACGACGGCTATAACGAGGAGCTTGAAAAAACCTTTGCGGACCGACTGGACGACATTATGAAGGCGGTTGTCCTTGCGGAGGAAAACGATTTTTTCAAAGGCAAAAACGTGTATTTTGACAGCTTTGAGAGCTTTTCGGGAAATCAGCTTGCCTTTGTGAAAACCGTTATGGAAACCGCTGCAGAATGTGTGATAACCCTTACCACCGATTTTGAGGACGGCAGCGAGCAGTGCTTTTTCGCAGCAAATAAGCTTATTGCAAGGCTGTCCGGCTGCGGCGGCAAAAGCAAGGTCACGTCTGTACCCGAAACCCGCTCCGAGCCTTCCGCAAGGCTGATTGTAGAAGCGTCGGACGTTCAGTCCGAGTGCAGGTGGACGGCGGCTGAAATAAACAGGCTGGCTGCCGAGGAGGGTTACAGGTACAAGGAAATCGCCGTGCTTTGCGGCAGCGGGGAGTATCCGAGGGAGCTTGAAAGTATGTTCCGCAAGTACAATGTTCCCGCGTTCATCGACATTCCTCAGAGCATTGCGGAAAAGCCTATCGCAAGGTTTGTGCTGTTTATACTTGACGCGCTTTCCTTTGAAACGGAGTCGATACTGCGCTATATCAAAACAAATTTAGTGTACATAGACGGCGCTGACAAGGACGGAAATCCAAAGCGCGTCAGACTGTCAAGACGTAAAATAAACGACATTGAGCGCTTTGCGCGGAAGTGGAACATTTCCCCCCGCGAATGGACAAAGCCGTTTCCGAAAAGGAACGAAACCCGCTTTGTCGAGGAGCTGCGAAAGGGCATTGTAACGCCTCTTGCGGAGCTTAAAGAGCGCATTGACGGTCAAACGGGTGATGTGATAACAAGGGAGCTTTGCTCATTCCTTATGGACGAGGACAAAATGAATATCACAAGCTCCATTTACGGTCTTTGCAAGTCCAACCGCGAGGAATCAACGGATAAGCTGATTTTCGACAAGGAAAAGGTGGACGAATACCGTCAGCTGTGGGAAGCCATTGTGTCGGTGCTTCAGTCGGTTTACGTCGGACTTGAGGGGTACCGTGTCAGCCTTGACGATTACCGTAAGCTTCTGGGGGAAATTTTCGCGGAAACAACCGTTGCAAAGCCGCCTCAGTTCATCGATACGGTAACGGTGGGCGATTTGGAAAGAACCCGCACCGCCGCGCCTAAGGTCGTGTTTATCTGCGGCGCCAACGAGGGCAACATTCCTGCCGCCGCAAAGCCGAAAGGCGCTTTTTCCGTTCACGAAACGGAGTACCTTATTTCAAAAAGTCTGCCTGTGGGGAAGGACAGAACAGACCGCTTTTCAGAGCAGCAGCTCTACGCCTATAAGGCGCTTGAATCGCCCTCCGAAAGGCTGTATCTGACCTATCCGCTGAGCGACCCTGACGGCAAAGCTATGGAAAGAAGCCGTATTCTTGACGGAGTAAAGGCGGAAACCGTTTTTGCCCGCGATTACGGCGCTGAGTTTTACTGCCGCACCGCCGAAAGCGCAAAGGACCGTCTTGCCGAAATTTACGGCGGCGGGGCAGGCGCCGAGCTTGCGGCAATAGTAAAAGCCGTAAACGACAGCGAGTACCTGAAAACCCTTGCCCTTGCGGAGCAAAGATACGGCGCAAAGGGCTACGAGCATACCGTTACCGACAGCGGCAAGCTGAAATATCTGCCGCGCAGGACCTATTCCCCCTCGGCGCTGGAAACGCTGGGAAGCTGCCGTTACAGCTATTTCTGCAAGTATGTGCTCGGACTTAACGACGATACCGAAAAGGACATAAACGCCGCCGAAAAGGGCAACATTATCCACTTCATTATGGAGAACGTGCTGAAATATTACCGCGATAATCCCGATGAATTTCCGGACGCCGTTCCCGAAAATGAGATTACGGAGGAGTACAGCGCCGCAGTAAAGGCAATCCCCGAAAAAATCAGCGCCCTTTGCGCAGAGTACGGCGCAAGGTACCGCGAGGAGAATATGCTTGGGCAGTTCGGCTTCGACAAGCGCTACGAGGTGCTTTTTGACGGCATTGTCAAAACCGCCGAACGCCTTGCGGCACGGACGGTCAGCGACTTCAGGCACAGCCGATTCAAGCCTGCCGAGTTTGAAAAAACAGTCGAGTTCGACATTCCTAAAAACGTTTCTGAGGACGGAGATATTCTGATTAAGGGCAAGCTTGACCGCCTTGACGTGCTGAAAGACGGCGAGCGCGAATACTGCCGCGTTGCGGACTATAAGACAGGCAAAACCCGCATGAATATTTCCAACCTTGCTTATGGGCGAAACGTGCAGATGCTGCTGTACCTTAACGCGGTGTGCGGCGGGGAGCGGATTCCCTCCGCGCTGTTCTACTGCCCATCGGGAGAGGGCGGAATCGTTTCAAAGGACAGCGCCTTCGACGGCGGCGCCATCGACATCGGCGGAATCGAATGCAGCAATGAAGAGGAAGAAAAGCTGATGAGCGTTTACGGCGGAATGGCTGACCGCGTCAGGAAAACCGACGACGCAAAAAACTGGCTTGAGGAACACACTATGTCGGGCATTGAGATAAACAACAGCGCCGACGGCGCAGCCGACCCTGCCTACGATGATTTTGCAAGGATGAAGTCCCTTTATTCCGCAGAAACGGGGAAAAAGGCTGACAGCACCGTTGACGCGGAGGAGTTCAGCCGCGAGGAATACACAAAGGTGCTTGACTATGTTGAAAAGGAAATCCGAAGAAGCATTGACGAGGTGAACTCGGGAAAAATCAGCGCCGAGCCCCATACCTTTGACAAGAACAAGGACGACGTGTGCAAATACTGCAATTTCAAGCCGTTCTGCGGAAACGGCGGCGGACATATTCCAATGGACAAGGATAAGGATTATATCGACAGGATAAGCGGCAGAGCAAAGCGGCTTGAAGAGGAAAAGCCTGCAAAGCGCGCCAAAAAGGCAAAGGAGAGCAAGTAAAATGAAGTGGACCAAAGAGCAGGAAAACGCCATTTCTTTCCGCGGAAAGAACGCAATCGTTTCAGCGGCGGCAGGCAGCGGAAAAACCGCCGTTCTCGTTGAACGCATAATGCGCATAATATCCGACGAAGAAAACAAAACCCCTGCGGACAGCCTTGCGGTAATGACCTTTACCAAAAAGGCGGCGGAGGAGCTGCGCGTCAGGCTTCAGAAGGCTCTTGAAAAAAGCCTTTCGGAACAGCCGAAAAACGACTACCTCAAGGAACAGCTAATCGCCCTTGAGGACGCGAGCATATCCACCATAAGCTCCTTTTGCCTTGACATTCTGCGGGAAAACGCGGGACTGCTGGAGGTATCGCCGGGCTTTGCCGTGCTTGACCAGTCTGAGGAGCAGCTGCTCTGCGGTGAAGCAATGAAGCAGACTCTTGAGGAGATATACAATCAGCGTGAAAAGCCCGAAAACAGGCTGCTTATTTCATGGTACTGCGGAACGGACGACAGCCGCCTTTCCGACTATATCCTCAGCCTTTACGAAGCGACAAGGAATATCCCCGACGGGGAGGATTGGCTGAAAGAACAGGCTGATTTTTACGGCGGAAAAAACGGCGGAATGGAAAGACTGCTGTCCGAGATGAATGCGAACGCGGTAAGCTGCATACGCGCCGCATATAAAGAAATCATCGGAATTGACGACTTCATGACGGAGGGAATGACCGAAAAGGCGCAGGCTTCAATTGCCGCCGCGCAGGATTACATCGGCAGGTGGGAGGAAATCAAGGACTTTACCTTGGCGCAAAACAGACCCTTGATGCTGGCGCTGCTGTTTGAAAAGCTGCCGCCGAAAAATCCCATTAAGGATTTTGAAGTCAAGGGAATCAGGGATTACGCATACGAGCAGATGAACAGGGCTTTTGAAATTGTGCATAAGCTGATTTCGGGCTTTGACGACGGGGCGCAGTGCTATCCTGTCCTTGAGGCGCTTATCGGCGCGGAAAAGGAATTTGAGCGGCAGTACGCCCGCCTTAAGCGTGAGAAAAACGCAGTGGATTTCAGCGATATTGAGCTTATGACCTACCGCCTGCTGTCGGACGGAAAGGGCGGCAAATCAACGGCTGCGGAGGAGCTTTCGCAGCGGCTGAGCAACATTATCGTAGACGAATTTCAGGACAGCAACAAGCTGCAGTACGCCATTTTCAAGCTTATTTCAAGGGGCGATAATCTGTACTTCGTAGGCGACATCAAGCAGTCTATTTACAAGTTCAGAGGCGCCGACCCTACCGTTTTTGCGGAGCTGCTGAAAGACAGAAGCTTTGAGCCGCTGCTGCTTAACAGAAACTTCCGTTCCAACGGCTGCGTTGTCGATTCGGTAAACGCCGTTTTTGAGGGGCTGATGTGCGATAAGCTCGGCAACGCGGAATATAACGATAAGACCCGTCTGATAATGGGCAACACCGCCGTTTACAACGATAATACACAGTCCGATGAAAACATGACGGAGGTGGTGCTCCTTGATAAGGAAAGCGAAACCGTTACCGAGTGCAGCTATGTCGCCCGCCGTATCAGGGAGTACGTTGATTCCGGCTTTAAGGTAACGGAAAAGGACGGCTCACAGCGTCCGTGCAGCTATGGGGATTTCGCGATACTTATAAGGTCGGGCATTGCTCGGGAGGGAAAGGCGTTTGCGGAAAGCCTTAAGGCTCTGAACATTCCCTCGGCAGTGAAAAACGGCACGGATTTCACCGACCGCACCGAAATTATGCTGATGATGGATTTGCTGACGGTTATTGATAATCCCTATAACGATACGGCGATGGCGGACGTGCTGCTGTCGCCCCTTTACGGCTTTGACGAGGGTACTCTCGCCATGATGAAGAACAAGACCTTTATCTACACCGACAGCGACGGAAACGACAACGCAGGCAGGTACATCTCGATTTACAGCGCTCTTTCCGCAATGAAGGACGCCGACCCGCGCTGCAAAAGGGTTTATGACGATTTAAGCCGACTGCGCGTTTATATGGCGAACAACTCTGTTGAAAATCTGGTAAGGCACATTTTTGACGCAACCGATATTCTCCGCATTATGCGTTCAACGGAAAAGGGGGACGTGAAGGCCGCCAACCTCAGAAAGCTGCTCAGGTATGTAAAGCTGTTTTCGGGGGCTGACAGCTGTCTTTCCGACTTCATCGCCTATGTTGAGCGCATGAAGAAAAACGAGGTTCAGCTTGAGGAGGCGGACTCTGCCGAGGGCGGCGCGGACGCGGTTTCAATAATGACCGTTCACGGCTCAAAGGGATTGGAGTTCCCCGTTGTTTTTGTGGTAAACACCCATAAGAAGTTCAACTTCTCAGACAGCTACGCCGCCGTAATTGCCGACAACAGCACGGTTGTCGGAATGCAGATAATCGACAGGGAGCGCATGATAAAGCTTGATACCGCTTTCCATGACTATGCAGCCGAGGCAATCAAGAACGACGAGCGCAGTCAGGCGGTAAGGCTGCTTTATGTGGCTCTGACAAGAGCAAGAGAAAAGCTGATCGTTACCGCCGCGCTGAAGCCTAAAAAGGACGGCGGCGAGAATACCTTTGAAACAAGCGACGACACCTGGATAAACTGGATTAACTGCGGAGTTAGCCGCAGACCTGCCTTTTTTGAGCTGAGCAGTCTGTATAAAAGCGATGAAGCTGCGGAGGAAACGGCAGAGGAGGAGCCTTGCGGCAGCTTTGGGGAAAGCCCCGACCTTAGCGGGATTATTGCCGAAAATCTGAGCAGAAAGTACGGCTATGAGCGGTTTGCCTCAATTCCCGCAAAGGTGACTGTTACCGAGGTGGGAGTCGAGAACATTTCCGAGAGGGGCGATTTTCTGTCCGAAAGCGGCAATGAAGAAGAAAGCAGACTGTTCCTTGTAAAGCCTGCCTTTGCGCTGAAAAGCGATAAAATGACGGGAAAGGAGCGGGGCGACGCTTATCACAAGGTGTTCGAGCTGATTTCGTGGCAGGAGGAAAGCGCGGAGAGGCAGCTGAAACGGCTGCTTGAAGCGGGCAGAATAAATCAGCGCGAATACGACTGCGTAAAGGCAGAGGACGTTCAGCTGTTTATGGATTCCGCTCTGGGGCAGCGCATACGGAATTGCAGGCTGCTGCGCCGCGAACAGCCGCTGTTTACCGAGGTTGACCCGAAGCTTATGGGCTTCGAGGCGGAGGAGGGCGACCGGCCTTTCGTGCAGGGTATTGCGGATATGTTCTTTATCGAGGAGGACGGCGCGGTGCTGGTTGACTACAAAACTAACGTCCGCGTTACCGAGGAGGACTTGTACCGCGAATATTTCGGGCAGCTTGACATTTACGCAAAGGCAATCTCTGAAATAACCGGTCTGCCTGTCAAGGAGCGGTTTATCTGGTCGGTTTATCTTGGAAAAGCGGTGGACATGAGAGAACGGCGGTTCTAAAAAAACTTGAAACAGCGCTATAAGTGTGGTATTATATCATTGTAAACCTGACGTTTATATGGAGGAATTATGACTCAGCAGCAGATAGAATATGTACTCACTCTTTCAAAAACAGGCAGCTTTTCAAAGGCGGCGCGGAAGCTCTGCGTTTCTCAGCCGTCCCTGAGCCAGTTTATCATCAACCTGGAAAATCAGCTCGGAGCGCAGCTTTTCGACCGTTCCACAAGTCCTGTGCGGCTTACCGCCGCAGGCGAAGCCTACATCAAGGCCGCTGTTCAGATAAAGGCTCTGGAGGAAAATCTCCGCAACGAAATCGCCGACATGGGCAGTCTGAAAAGCGGAACGCTCCGCATAGGAGCAACCATGTTCCGCGCCTCGTGTATGCTGCCGAAAAGCATTACCGAGTTTTGCAGGCGCTTTGACGGAATCAGCGTTTCCGTAACCGAGGGCAGCTCCGTTCAGCTTCTTGAGCAGGTGCTCAGCGGCGAGATAGACTTGTTTATCGGCACCGGAAAGTACGACTCAAAGCTGTTTGAGGCTGAGCATCTTGCCGACGAGAGAATGATACTGGCGCTGCCGCGCGGTTCCCACGGCGAAATACCTGTAAAATGCCGCCTTACCGCCGAGGACATTCGCTCAAGCTCCATGAAATACCTTACTGCCGAGCCCATTGACCTCAGGAAAATTTCGGGAGAACGGCTGATTATATGCGACGACGGGGAATTTTCCGCCGACCGCATTGACGGCATATTGGCGCAGCATTCCGTTGACGCAGGGAAGATACTGCGGGTGCGCTCTATTGAAACCGCTTTTGCTTTTGTAAAGGCGGGCTTCGGCGCGTCCTTTGTTCCGGATTCGCTGATACGCTTCGGGGATTTTGCAGAACACCCCGACTACTGCCTGCTGCCCGACCTTGCCGCAAAGACCGGTATATGCCTTGTGTACCGCAAAAACGGCTACCTTTCAAAGGCTGCCCGCGAATACGGACTGCTGTTAAAGCAGCTTGTAAGCATAGGCACATGGCGGCTGTCGTAAGGAGCGGCTATGGGAGATTTGCTTGACTGCTTAGGGGAGGAGCTTTACGGCGGCGCGGTTCAGTCGGCGGTGGTAAGCGTGGGCTGCGGAAAGCGGCTGAAAGAAATATTTGACGGCAGGTCGGCAAAGCTTGCCTTTCTGGGCGGCTCGGTAACTTACGGCTACAATTCCTCCGCAGAGGAGCGTAAAAGCTATGCGGACTTTCTGGCGGAGTATCTGAGCGAGCGGACGGAGGTTGAAGCGCGGAACTACGCCGTTTCGGGCACGGACTGCTATATGGGGCTGTTCGTGGACGAGCTGCTTATGAAGGACTATGCGCCCCAGATTGTGTTTGTGGAGTATTCCATAAACGAGGAGCTTTCTCCGCTTGGCATGGAGAAGTACGAAAGCCTTATAAGGCGGCTTGTATCAAGGGGCTATGTGGTTATTCCCGTAACGGTTTTCAACCGCGCGGGCTACTCCTGCGAGGAATACATGACCCATTTTTCAAGGCTGTACGGGCTGCCCTCCGTTGGCATAAAGGCGGCGCTTTATCCTCTTATTCAGTCGGGAACGCTGCCTATGGATATTTACACTGCGGACGAGGGACATCCGAAAGCCGACATACACGAGTTTATTGCAAGGTGCATTGTCCGCGCCATTGACGAAAGCATTGCGGCAGGAGCTGACTGCGCAGAGCCTTCGCCGCCTGTGACAAAGGCGGGCTTTGAGGACTTTAAGCTGCTTGAGCTGTCGGAAATGGGCTGGGAGAGGACGCCTTTCGGCGGAGATGTTTTTGACAGCGCGTACTGCGCGGCAGCGGCTGACAGGTCGGTTAAGGCGGTATGCTCAAGGATTGCGGTACTGTACATAAAGAGCAGCAGCCGCAGCTATGGCGGCGGCGAGCTTTTCTGCGACGGAGCAAGGTCGGGAGCGTTTTCGGGATACAGCCTTTTCGGTTGGGGAAATCCCTTTGCGGAGCTGATATTCGAGGGCGAAAGAAAAGAGCGGCTGATAAATATCAGACCGCAGAAAGGCGACGAACATAAAAATCTGCTGCTGATAGCAGCGGGATATTGCTGAAGCTGAGTTATACAAACCGAACCCCTCGCAGATTTACGAGGGGTTGGTCAGTG
>CAKSIR010000089.1 GCA_934462775.1 uncultured Ruminiclostridium sp. | reverse complement strand
TACCGCGCTTGATATGAGCGAGCATTATCAGGAAGAAAAAGAGCTTCTCCACAAATAAAGTGTCCCGTCTGAAAAATCAGACGGGACATTTTCAAGCGCTTTAAATAAATCTTTTCACTCTCTGCGGCGCTGTTTGCTTCTGCTGTCTTCTAAGCACACATCAGCTTATTGCAAGACAGGAGATTACTACATACTGTTTCTCTCCGCTTTCAACGCTTACCGGCGTGATTTCAACAACGTGAGTTCCAACTTCGTCAAATGCCGCTACTTCCTGGCACTCAACATAGTTGCCCCAGCCGTTTGCAAAATTTTCGTTGATTACTGCCTTTACTTCGCCGTCAACGGTAACGGTGAAGGTTCCGCCGCCGCCAACGATTTTGCCGTAAAGAATACCTATGTTCTTCGCCTCAACTGTGAATGTGAGCTTGTCGTTCTCACCAAAGCGACCGTCGTTTGCAGTTGCTCTCCAGAATCCCGGAATATTGCCAAAGTTATTTTCGCTGCCCTGAAAGCCCTCGCACTCGGTTACACGCTCATCGCCGTAAGCAACAAGTGACGCGTTCATGTACTTGTTTTCTGTGTACGGCTCGGAAAGGTCGCTCTCTGCGCCTGAAATGCTGTCAATATCGGCAAGCACGTCGCTCAAGTAAGCAGTGATAAGCTGTGTAAGCGCGGCATGACCCTCAACATTGGGGTGAATGTTGTCGTTGGAGATGTCGGACCACTTGATGTAACCTTTTTCGATAACGTCCATAATTGCATTCTTATAGGAAATCATCGGAATGTCGTACTTCTGAACGATTGGCAGAACGTAATCCACAAAGCTTGTGCCGTCCTCCTGCGTCATTGCAATAGTAACAAGAGCAGGCTTTGAATCAGCGTTCCATAACTTCTGGAGCAGGCTGTCGTACGAGTCAATGTTTCTCTGTGTGTTTTCCGTTGTGTCATTTACAAGAAATTCAACGAAAACAAGGTCGGGATTGTAGCTCAGCACATCTCTGTCCGCTCTGTGAACGCCTATATAAGAGCCTGTTGCACCGATACCTGCACGAACGTAGTTTACCGTTGCACTTGGGAATGTGTCCTGAAGCCAGTTTGTAACAAGACGCGCATAGCAAAGGTCGTCGCCTGCCGACGAGCCCTGCGTAATGGAACCGCCGATGTATGCAACTGTGATTTCCTCGCCGTTCTGCGCTTTTTTCAGAACGTTTGCAAGACGTACCTTGTTGCCCTCGTTAAGTCTTGAAAGAGCAATCATTCTGTCCGTAACTCCGTCCTCGATGACGTACTTGGTATCAGCCACTTCTTCCACCTCCGAATTTGTGTCTGCTTCCGTGCTTTCTGTTTCTGCATCCTGTACTGCCTTTGTGTCGGCAGCGGTTGTTGTATCTGCCGCAGCTCCGCCGCAGGCTGTCGCCATTGCAAGAACGCTTAAAAGGCAGATAACAGATAATACCTTCTTCATTATTTTCTTCCTTTCACGCCGAATTATAATTTGTGATTATGATACAAATATAGCAGTTTTCACCAATAAAGTCAATAGATTTTTAACAAAATATATGTTGAATTAAGCTAATATCTATGATATAATTAAGTAAAATATTAAGACGCTTATTTATAACCTGCGCGTTATAAGATTGAGAGGGTTATTATGAAAATATCGCAGATGAAGAAAATCACAGCCGACAACGCTGCATTCACATATATGGGGCGAATTGACGGCGTAGATCCATCAATGCCGCTTTTTATCTATGCGGGAAGCATGGTAAAGGTCAGGTTCACAGGCGCAATTGCAGGCGTTTTTATCAAGAACGTCAGCATGAGCGAATACAGCTCGGTCGGTTATCTGATTGACGGCGTGCAGGGAAAAATCGACCTGTCGCAGCAGGGAGAAGAGGAATATTATCAGCTTGCGGACAGCCTTGAGGAAAAGGAACACGAGCTTATTGTTTTCAAGCGTCAGGCTGCCGCAAACTACTTCTACTTCTGCGGAATCGGCATTTCAAAGGACGGAGAGGTGAGCAAATCCGCTCCCCTGCCCGAATTCAAGCTTGAGGTTTACGGCGACAGCGTTTCGGCAGGCGAGGTTGTTGAAAACATATACTATGAGGCTCACAGCGACCCGGAAAACCACAAGGGCGTTTATGACAACGCGTGGTTCAGCTACACACTGTCACTGTCAAGAAAGCTGAACGCGCAGATTCACAACTGTTCACAGGGCGGCATTTCCCTTTTTGACAAAACCGGCTATTTTTACGGTCCCGACCACCTGACAGGGCTTGAAACCACCTATGACAAGCTCAGCTATGTGCCTTACGCGCCTATGGGACTTACAAAATGGGATTTTAGCAGATACACCCCCGACCTTGTTATAATCGCCATCGGGCAGAATGACGCAAGTCCCGATCCTGACTGCCTGAGCAATCCCGAATACAAGGCAAAATGGCAGGCAAAGTACAGCGAAATCCTTAGAGATTTGCAGAGCAAATACGGTGAAAAGACCCGTTTCCTGCTGATAACAACGGTGCTTATGCACGATAAGTGCTGGGACAATGCCATTGATGAAATTGCTGAATCCTTCGGCGAAAACGTTCATCACTATATGTTCAAGCGGAACGGTGCCGCAACTCCAGGACACCCGCGCATTACCGAGCAGGAGGAAATGGCAGGAGAGCTTAACGCTTATATCAGAAATTGGTTCAATATGTAAAATCAGTCCTCATGGCAAGCTCCATGAGGACTGTTTGTTATGCAAGATAGCTGTTAATAATTCTGATAAGCATATCGTTCAGCTTTTCAACCGTATAATCGCCGACGGTGGGCTCTAAATGCGATTCGCCGATACCGGAATCATCGGTTAAAAACGTGTATGTTCCGCCTGTGTAAATTGAAAGGCAGCGCAGTAAATATTCGGTATTCTTGTCAACGCCGCTTGACGCAACGGGAACGATTCTTATACCCTTTTCGGCAGCCTGCTGAGTCAGGGTGTTCATCTTTGCCGCTATTTCGGCAGTGTTGTGAGGCGGCGCGTCCAGTACCATAAACATAATCTTGGTGCTGTTTTCAGCCCAATCGTGCTGATTTATTGCGTTGTCCAACGCCTGCTCAACCGCTTCCTCATAATCTCCGCCGCCGTCAGACCACTGAGCACCTATGTCGTTTACCGCTTTTGAAAGGTCAGATGTAAAATCGAAAGGTCTTACGACATATTCGTCCCCTTCATCTCTGTAAAAGTTGACGGAAACTCTTGTAGGCAGGTTTGCATTGGACTGCTCAACCGTTCTTACCACGTTTTCAAGCTCCTTTTGCAGATAGCTCAGCTCGTCGCTCATAGAGCCTGTGGTGTCAACCACAAACATCAGGTCAAGGCTCTTTTCGTTCCTGGCAGCGCCCGAAAAGCCGATGGTTATGTTGTCGGAATCAGCCTTTACCTGCTTGGTTTCTCCGCCGTAAGCCGCTGTAATGTCAAGTGCGGCAGCGTCTGTGCCGTATTCATAGAAAACATAAGCTCTGCCCTTGTTATCAGTCCTTGCCGTCCAGCCGTTGAACCTAACGACCGCGTTTTCAAGAGGCACGTCATTGTCTGTTACAACTTTCACTTCAATGCGGTTGATTTTTGTGATGTTCCATGCCGCTTTGTAGCTGTTCCAGTCGGATTGATTCTGATAGAGATTGTTCCAGAAGCTCCAGTTGTCGTTGTCGCACCATTCGCCGCCTGTAAGCAGTCCTGACTGAGGCTGTACATACGGCGGCAATTCACATTCGGGGTCGATAACGGAAATATCGTCATCAATTAAAAAATCACCGTCTATGACAATATCATCGCCGTAGCACATATCAGCTCCCACATCAGCGTCAGCGGACACCGCTCCTTCAATTGCATCGCCAAAGCCGTCAATTGCGGCTGAGCCATCTTCAAACGCGCCGCCGGCAGCAGTATCGCCGCTTGCTCCCTCTATGCGGGAATCATATTCGCCTCCGATTGTGTCTGCCTTTGCAGCCGCTGTTGTGCTGTAACTGCCGGCCTCCGTTCCGTAGCTGCCGCCTGTTTTTTCGGCGCTTTCCGCAAAGATGGATATTTCTCCTCCGGAAACTGGTTCATCGGCAGCATTTGATGAACCGCAGCCGGTAAATGCCAGTATCATGGCAAGCATTGTTGTTATAGCGATTAACTTTTTCATAATAAATCCTTTCTTCAGGTTTATTTTGTTTCACTCAATAATAACACCCTCAAAAAGCGGAAAAGGTTTCATTTTAAAAAAAATAATCCGACTTTCGCCGAATTATTTTAATCGTTTTTAACTTCAAATTTATATCCAACGCCCCAAACCGTTGTCAGACGCCATTTGTCAGACGCTCCGTTAATCTTTTTCCTTAACCTTTTAATGTGTACGTCGACCGTTCTGCCGTCGCCGAAATAATCCACTCCCCACAGAATGTCCAGCAGCTCGTCCCTGGTGTAGACCCTGTTAGGATTTGAAGCAAGCTCATAGAGAAGCTCTATTTCACGGGGCGGCGCTTTGTAGGTTACTCCGTTTATAATTATTTCATAGTGAGCGAGGCTGACGGTAAGCCCGTCATAGCTGATTTCCTTTCCGCACGGGTCGTTCTTTCCCTCAATACGTCTGAGCAGCGCCTTTACGCGAGCCTTGATTTCCATTATGTCGTAAGGCTTTGTTACATAGTCGTCTGCGCCCATTTCAAAGCCTAGCACTTTTTCAAAGGTGCCGCTTTTTGCGGATATTATAATAATAGGTACGGCGGATATTTTTCTGATTCTTCTGCAAAACTCCCAACCGTCCATTCCGGGCAGAGATACGTCAAGCAGAACGATGTCAGCCTTATACCAGCGCCATTTTTCAAGAGCCTCCTCCCCGCTTTCGGCAACGCTTACCTTAAATCCGTCCGGCTCAAGGAACAGGCTGATACGCTCGTTGCTTTTCCTGTCATTATCAATAATCAACAAATTTTTCTGCACAGCCCACGCCTCCCTTAAACGACACTATACGTCTTTTTTCGACAAAAATCGATATGCCAAATGTTTCACTAAACTTAGTATAGTACACGTCATGATAAAATGCAAGTTAAATATTTCCACTTAAAAATACAATAGTGTATAATTTAACAAGCGTGTGTTGATACTTTTTAGGTATATTTAACAAAATTTATAAAATTCCCATAAAACACTTGATTTTTTCCAAGAAATGATTACAATATAGATTAGTTGGTTAGCACTCAGCGAGCAAGAGTGCTAAATTCAAAAACAAATCCATCAAGGAGGATATATATCATGAATATCAAGCCATTAGCTGACAGAGTTGTCATTAAAATGTTAGAGGCAGAAGAAACAACAAAGGGCGGTATCATTCTGACAAGCGCCGCTCAGGAAAAGCCGCAGGTTGCTGAAATTGTTGCAGTAGGTCCCGGCGGAGTTGTTGACGGCAAGGAAGTTAAAATGGAAGTCAAGGTCGGCGACAAGGTTCTTACAAGCAAGTACGCAGGAACACAGGTCAAGGTTGACGGTACAGAATACACAATCCTTCGTCAGAGCGACATTCTTGCAATTGTTGACTAATTACTATTAAATATATAAAGGAGATTTCGTACTATGGCAAAACAGATTATTTACGGCGAGGAAGCTCGCAAGGCATTACAGGCAGGTATTGACAAGCTTGCCGATACAGTTAAAATCACACTTGGACCAAAGGGCAGAAACGTTGTTCTCGACAAGAAGTTCGGCGCTCCGCTGATTACAAACGACGGCGTTACAATCGCAAAGGAAATCGAGCTTGATGACGCTTTTGAAAACATGGGCGCTCAGCTTGTTAAGGAAGTTTCCACAAAAACAAACGACGCAGCCGGCGACGGTACAACAACCGCTACGCTTCTTGCGCAGGCTCTTATCAAGGAGGGCATGAAGAACATTTCGGCAGGCGCTAATCCAATGGTTGTTAAGCGCGGTATCTCAAAGGCTGTTGACGTTGCGGTTGAAGAAATCAAGAAGAACTCCAACAAGATTAAGAGCAGCGATGACATCGCAAGAGTTGCAACTGTTTCCTCCGCTGACGAAACAGTAGGCAAGCTTATTGCAGAAGCTATGGAAAAGGTTACAGCCGACGGCGTAATCACAATTGAAGAATCCAAGACTGCTGAAACATACAGCGAGGTTGTTGAGGGTATGCAGTTCGACAGAGGCTACATTTCACCTTATATGGCAACTGACGGCGACAAGATGGTTGCCGACCTTGACGACGCTCTTGTTCTTATTACAGATAAGAAGATTTCAAACATTCAGGAACTCCTCCCGTTACTTGAACAGGTTGTACAGGCAGGCAAGAAGCTGTTAATCATCGCCGAGGACGTTGAAGGCGAAGCTCTTACTACGTTAGTTCTCAACAAGCTCCGCGGTACATTCACCTGCGTAGCGGTAAAGGCTCCGGGATTCGGCGACAGACGCAAGGAAATGCTCAAGGATATTGCTATCCTCACAGGCGGCGAGGTTATTACGTCCGAACTCGGTCTTGAACTGAAGGATACAACAATGGCTCAGCTTGGCCGTGCAAAGCAGGTTAAGGTTACAAAGGAAAACACAATCATCGTTGACGGCGCAGGCGATTCCGAAGCCATCAAGGAAAGAGTAAACCAGATTAAGGCTGCTATTGCTGAAACAACAAGCGAATTTGACAAGGAAAAGCTTCAGGAAAGACTTGCAAAGCTTTCAGGCGGCGTTGCGGTAATCAAGGTTGGCGCTGCTACCGAAGTTGAAATGAAGGATAAGAAGTTAAGAATCGAAGACGCTCTTGCAGCTACAAAGGCAGCCGTTGAAGAAGGCATCGTTGCAGGCGGCGGTACAGCTCTTATCAACGCTATGACGCCTGTTGAAAAGCTTGTAAACGAGTTTGAAGGCGACGAAAAGACAGGCGCAAAGATTGTTCTCAAGGCGCTTGAAGCCCCTGTACGTCAGATTGCCCTCAACGCAGGTCTTGAAGGCTCTGTAATCATCGACAACATCAAGCGTTCCAACAAGATTGGCTACGGCTTTGACGCTTACAAGGAAGAATATGTTGACATGATTGACGCAGGTATCGTTGACCCTGCAAAGGTTACACGTTCAGCATTACAGAACGCTTCCTCCGTTGCAGCAATGGTTCTTACAACAGAAAGCCTTGTTGCAGACATTAAGGAAGAAAACGCTGCTCCTGCTATGCCGGCAGGCGGTATGGGCGGCATGGGCGGTATGTATTGATTTAACCGCAATACGCTTAATAAAGGCGGATCGAGCAATCGGTCCGCCTTTTTGTTTATTATTTCATCGATTTTTGCTCAAATAGATATGTCGTTTTTTGTTGAAAATATATAACTTTTTATATATAACGTCATTCCATATTGCAATAAGAATTAGTTTGTGTTATTATAATAATTATGAATACCTTAACAACGTGTTGGTTATATCTGCACGCTGTTCAGAAAGGAACGATATAAATGAATATCACCCACCTGAAATATGCGGTAGAAGTTGACAAAACAGGCTCAATCAGCCGTGCGGCGGACAATCTGTACATGAGCCAGCCTAATCTCAGCAAGGCTGTCAAGGAACTGGAAAACACACTTGGTTTCCAGATTTTCAAGCGCACCTCAAAAGGGATTACCACAACAAAAAAAGGCGCGGAGTTTCTTGAGTACGCCCGGAACATTCTTTCACAGATGGAAACTATCGAGCAGATGTACTGTGCCGATAACACAAATAAGCTTTCCTTCAGCATTTCCGTGCCGAGAGCCAGCTATATTGCAGACGCCTTCACGCAGTTTGTCAATGCCTGCGACACAAGCAAGGAGATTGATTTCACATTCAGCGAAACCAATTCAATGACCGCTATCGACCACATTATCGACGGTGATTTTAACTTAGGTATAATCAGATGTCAGGAGGAGCACGAAAACTACTTCTGTTCCCTGCTTGACGATAAGAATATGAAATACGAAACCCTGCTGAACTTTGAATACAAATGCATTTTCTCAAAGCGTCACAAGCTTGCCGACAAGGACGTAGTGCGCGAAAAGGACTTCGAGGACTCAATCGAGCTGTACCACGGCGACATTACGGTGCCGTTCATTCCTCAGTCTAAGCAGCGTGAAAATCAGGGTGAGCGATACAAAAAGCGTATTTACGTTTTTGAGCGCGGCAGTCAGTTCGACCTGCTGAGGAACTGCCCCAACACCTATATGTGGGTTTCGCCTATTTCAAATAAAATGCTGGAAACAAACGGACTTGTCCAGAAAAAAATCGAAGGGAATATCGGCAGATATATAGATATGCTTATCTATCCAAAGGAATATAAGCTTTCCGACTTAGACAAAAAGTTTCTGGAAATTCTTAAGGAAATAATCGCAAAAGTCAAAGAGGACTAAAATGCAGACCTATTCCCTATGGCAATATAACTTACCATAGGGACGAATTTTATAGAGCAGCAACGTTTCATTGTGCAACATATACAAGCAAATCATATTTGTTGCAGTTGAAATTGAATAAAGAAATAATATATCAAACAATGTCGATATTCGCTATTCCAAATTGTGCATTTCACTATATTTATATCGATATATCGGTCATAAAAATTTTATATTTTACTTTTAAGGCATTATGTGTTAAAATTTTAACAAAGGGTCAGATGACACGCAAACGATTGTTAAAAAATTAACACTTTGCAGTTACACCCGAAAATGTAACTAAACTAGATTAACCACAAACACTTTCAGAATGGAGAAACGCAGTATGAAAAAAGAAGAAAAAGCAACACAGATTGTTGACAGCGTTGAAGCTTTGGAAGCAAAGATTGCTCAGGTTCGTGAAGCTCAGAAGAAGTTTGCAACCTACACACAGGAACAGGTTGACGCTATCTTTTTAGCAGCAGCAACAGCAGCTAACCAGATGAGAATTCCGCTTGCCAAGATGGCTGTTGAAGAAACAGGCATGGGCGTAGTTGAGGATAAGGTTATCAAGAACCACTACGCAGCTGAATACATCTACAATGCTTACAAGAATACAAAGACAGTAGGCGTTATCGAAGAAGATAAGGCATACGGCATTCAGAAGATTGCTGAACCAATCGGCGTTGTTGCAGCAGTTATCCCTACAACAAACCCAACATCAACAGCTATCTTCAAAACACTTATCTGCTTAAAGACAAGAAACGGCATCATCATCAGCCCTCACCCGCGCGCTAAGGGCTGCACAATCGCTGCTGCCAAGGTTGTTCTGGACGCTGCTGTTAAGGCAGGCGCCCCTGAGGGAATCATCGGTTGGATTGACGTTCCAAGCCTTGAACTCACAAACACAGTAATGAAGGAAGCAGACATCATTCTCGCAACAGGCGGTCCAGGCATGGTTCGCGCTGCTTATTCTTCCGGTAAGCCTGCTCTCGGTGTTGGCGCCGGTAACACACCAGCTATCATCGACAACACAGCAGACGTTACAGTTGCAGTTAACTCCATTATCCATTCTAAGACTTTCGATAACGGTATGATTTGCGCGTCCGAGCAGTCCGTTATTATCCACCAGGACGTTTACGCTCAGGCTAAGAAGGAATTCCTTGACAGAGGCTGCTACATTCTTAAGAAGGATGAAATTGACAAGGTTCGTAAGACAATCCTTATCAACGGCGCTCTTAACGCTAAGATCGTTGGTCAGAAGCCTGTTACAATCGCCGCTCTTGCAGGCGTAACAATTCCTGAAGAAACAAAGGTTCTTATCGGCGAGGTTGAAAGCGTTGACATCAGCGAAGAATTCGCTCACGAAAAGCTTTCTCCGGTACTTGCAATGTACAAGGCTAAGGACTTTGAGGACGCTGTATCCAAGGCTGAACAGCTGGTTGCTGACGGTGGTTACGGTCATACATCTTCTATCTACCTGAACGCTGCAACAGAAAAGGCTAAGATTGCTGAATTCGGCGAAAGAATGAAGACTTGCCGTATCCTTATCAACACTCCTTCTTCACAGGGCGGTATC
>CAKSIR010000088.1 GCA_934462775.1 uncultured Ruminiclostridium sp. | reverse complement strand
GTACCCACCACCTTTTGAAAAAGGTGGACGAAAACTTTAATTTTGACTTTTTCGACAGTCTGAACCCACTGATTTCAGTGGGTTTTCCTTTACTTTTTATTGACAAATTGCCCAAAATATGAGAAAATAATAGAGGATTTTTCAATAAAATGTAAAGGACGTGTGAAATGAAAAGGCTTTTGTCAATAATTCTCGCAGTGGCTGCTGCAATCGCTTTCTTTATGCTGCCTGCTTCCGCTGCCGAAAACGTCCCCATTGAATGGGACGGCGAAACGGCGCTGCTATCGGGCAATACATACATCATTTCACAGCCCCTTAAAATAAGCGGGGAGCTTACCGTCCCCGAAAACGCAAAGCTCACCGTAAAAAGCGGCGGCGAGCTGAAAATCGTTATGAACACCGCGGTGAACGTCCTTGGCAGCTTCAACATTGCCATAGGCGGACTGGTTATAAATTCGGGCAGGTTCACCCTTGCGGATACGGGAGAAATGAACGTTTACGGCGAGTTCCGCTCCTCGGTCAGCGCTATTCTTAAGCTGAAGGGCAGGCTGACTATTTATAATCAGGGCATTTTTAAAAGCTCCTCCCAAAACAGCTTTTTTAACACAAGCAGAACCTTCTGCAAAGGCAGGCTGACGTTTTTGAAAAGCAGCGAAACCCGCATTTCGGGCGAGATAAACATTACCGAAAGGGGCGAGGTGCATTTTCAGGGAATGAGCGCCGTTACTGTCAGCGGATTTGTTGACAATTACGGCTACATTTCGGTGGGAAAGCTGGGAACGCTGAAAATCAGCGGAAAGGTGATAATGCGCCGCAAAAGCGACTACAACCGATTCGGCACAGCGGCGGTAACGCTCAGCGGAACACTTGAGGATAACCGCGACGCCGTGAGCTATGCAAAAATGACCGTTGCCACTCTTGTGGACGAGCCGGACGCGCATCTCAGGGGAATCGACGTTTCCTTTGCGCAGAACGACATCGACTGGGAAAAGGTGGCTGCGTCGGGAATTGACTTTGCAATAATCCGCGCAGGCCGCGGCAACACCAACATCAGTCCCATGAAAGCGGACGACTGCTTTGTAAAGAACGTTACCGAAGCGACCGCCTGCGGAATTGACGTCGGGGTTTACTTTTACAGCTATGCCGAAACCGTGGCGGAGGCGGAAGCCGAGGCGAGGTTCTTCATCAGCCTGCTTGACGGCTACAAGATTACATATCCCGTTGTCCTTGACATGGAGGAGGAGTTCCAGGCGGGACTGCCGGGCGAAACCCTTACAAAAATGATTGACGCCTTTTTCAAGGTGGTAATGGACGAGGGCTATTACCCGATGTTCTACTCATACAAAAGCTGGATGGAAAACAACCTTGACATGAGGATACTGGATAAGTACGCGGTATGGCTTGCGCAGATAGCACCCTATCCGTCCTACGACGGCGCGTTTTATATGTGGCAGTACTCCTATTCGGGCAGGGTAAACGGCATATCGGGAGATGTTGACCTTGACATTTCCTACCGCGACTTCCCGTCGATTTTCCGTAAAAACGGACTGAACAGGCTGTGATTGGTTTTTGGTAATAACAATAGGGAAATTGCGCTGCAATCAATCGCTGACAACTAAAAAATGCCTTTATAAAGCCGTTCGCAACCGATAGTTGCGAAAATGAAAGCCGAAATATATAGCGCAACCGAGTCTGATTTTGCTATAATAACCACAGAAACCAAAGCGAAAAAACGATTTGGTGAGCATAATAAATATAAACCTTTTTAATCAACGGGGGACAGAAAATGAACATTGAGATAGCGAACAGATTAGTTGAATTCAGAAAGAAAAACGGCTTATCGCAGGAACAGCTTGCGGAGAAAATCGGCGTAAGCAGACAGGCAGTTTCCAAGTGGGAGCGCAGCGAGGCGTCCCCCGATACAGACAATCTTATTATGCTGGCGCGGCTTTATAACGTATCCCTTGACGACCTGCTGAGAACCGAGGACGAAATCCCGACGCCCGAAGAAACGGCAGAGGAACAGCCCGAAGCCAGCGGTTTTGATTCAGCGGCGGAGGAACAGGCTGCCGAGGCTGAGGAGGGCAAAAAGAACGAGTACGTCCACATCGGATTTGACGGAATACACGTTGAGGACGGCGAGGACTCGGTTCATATCGGACTTGACGGAATTCATGTAAAATCAAGCGGCGACAACGATAACGTTGACGTAAGCAGACAGGGAGTTTATGTCAACGGCGAGCGCGTAGACGAAAAGTGGAAAAAGGAGCATAAGCACCGCAGTATCTGGAGCAGCTTTCCGTACCTGATAATCTGCGTTTTAGGGTATTTGGGAATGGGCTTTTTCGCAAATCTGTGGCACCCGGGCTGGCTTATATTTCTGACAATACCGCTGTTTTACGGTCTTGTTGAAGCAATCCAGAAGCGCAACATAAACAAGTTCCCGTATTCGATATTGGCGGTTCTTGTATTCCTTTGCGTCGGCTTTTTGGCAGGTATTTGGCACCCGACATGGGTTGTGTTTCTGACTATTCCGATTTATCACTGGATAGGTCATGAAATAAAACGTCACCGCAAGGAAAAGAAGGAGATTGAGTACAACTTTTCCACGAACGACAGTGACGATGAAGATGAATAAAGACACACCGGAAAGAATCGAGCAATCGGTTCTTTTTCTGTTTATCTCATAAAAAGCGCAATTATTTTCGGTTGACACTGTTAAGAAAAAGTTATATAATTAAGAAAATCCTTGAATAATATGCAAAATATACAGAATAAAGGAAAATGCCTATGAACTTTAAATGGGATAAGAAATATCTGCACTGGGGAATCACTGCATTTGCCGTTATCGTGGCAGGCACGGTTTTCCTTGTTGCGCTGCTTAACTATGAATCGGTAGCAAGCGCAATCGGAGCGGTCTGGAATATGCTCATGCCGCTTGTAATGGGCTTTGTGATAGCCTATGTGCTTTCGCCTATCGCAACGTTTTTTGAGAAAAGCTGTTTCCGCAAAATAGCGTTCTTCATTGACAAAAAGAAGAAGGAAAGGCTGTTTAAGTCAAACCCTGCCGCTGTTCCCGAGGACAATATGCTGAGCATAAAGAAGGCCTGCCGCGCTCTCAGCGTTGTGGCGACCATGCTGTTTGCGGTTATTCTGTTTGTGGGACTGTTCTTTGCGGTAATTCCGCAGCTGTTTGAAACGGTGCAGACCCTTATAAACAATATGCCTAACTATATCAGCGAATCCAACGCATGGCTAACCAATCTGCTGGAGGATTATCCCGATATAAGCGCGGCTGTTTCGGAGTTTTTCAACAACATTTCCACATACATCATGGATTGGCTGAAAACTTCTATCCTGCCGCAGATGACCGACATTGTAGGCACTCTCTCGTCGGGAATTATGAGCGTTATAAGCGTGTTCTTAAACGTTATTCTCGGATTTATCATCAGCATTTACTTCCTGTACCACAAGGAGCTGTTCGCTGCGCAGATTAAAAAGGTGCTTTATGCGTTTCTGAAGCCGAAAACCACTAACGCAATCCTCCGCAATATGCGGGAAATCAACATCAAGTTCGGCGGCTTTTTCACTGGTAAGCTGATTGATTCCTTTATTGTGGGCGTGCTGTTTTTCATACTGATGACGATTTTCAATATGCCGTATGCAATGCTGGTTTCGGTGCTTATGGGCGTGTTCAACATTATCCCTTATTTCGGCCCGATTATCGGCGCTGTGCCGAGCGCGCTGCTGATACTGATGGAAAACCCGCTGGCGTGCCTGTATTTCATTATTATGGTAGTCGTAATTCAGCAGCTGGACGGCAACGTTATCAGCCCGAAAATCCTCGGCGACAGCACGGGACTTTCAAGCTTCTGGGTAATTTTCGCAATCCTGCTCGGACAGAGCATTTTCGGCTTTGTGGGACTCATTATCGGTATTCCGCTGTTTGCGGTAATCTACTCTTTCTGCAAGGGCAAGATTACAAAGCGCCTTGAAAAGAAGGGGCTGCCAAGCGATTCCAACGTTTACCGCAAGGTAGCGTTTATCGACGCGGAAACAGGCGAAATACAGACGATGCACGAGCTTCACGAAAAGCAGCGCGAAGAGAAGCGCAGAGCGGAGGAAGAGGCAAAGCTGAAGAAAAGGCAGCGGTTCAAAAATCCGTTCAAGAAAAAGTAAGATGAAAAAAAAGGTTATGCTCGAATACATAACCTTTTTGTTTTGGCGGAAATCGGCAGCTTCTGAATTGCTCCGAAAAAATCGTAAATTTTTGCAATTTTTTCAAATTCCCCTTGCTAAATCCGGCGCAATGTAGTAAAATAAAGTAGAATGGATTTTTATGCAAAGTAAGCATAAAACAGAGATAATGCGGACTCGCACCGCTGTACATGAGTCTGCGTATTTCATAATACAGCCGTCATTACGGCGGATTAAGAAGGTTTATCATGCAGGAAAATTTAATTGAGCAGATTGAAGGAAAAATGTCTGATTTCTCAAAGAGCCAGCGTCTTATCGGCAACTTTATCATCGGCCATTACGAGAGAGCGGCTTTTATGACAGCCGCTAAGCTTGGCACAGCCGTAAACGTAAGCGAAAGCACGGTTGTCCGCTTCGCAATCGAGATGGGCTACGAGGGCTATCCGGAAATGCAGAAAGCGCTCCAGAATTATTCAAAAAACAGACTTACAGCCTTACAGCGTCTTGATATTACAAACGACAGAATAGGCGAGGGGGAAGTGCTTAAAACAGTTCTGACGCAGGATATTGACCGAATCAGAACCACTCTCGACATGAACAACGACGCCGATTTCAACAAGGCAATCGACAATATCCTCGCTGCAAAGAACATATACATTTTCGGCGCAATGTCAAGCAATATCATTGCGCGTTTTCTGGACAACTATTTCCAGCTTATATTCGATAACGTTCATTTCGTTCAGCCAATCAACACATCGGGTATTTTACAGCAGATGATAAGAATAGGCGAAGGGGACGTTATGGTTTCAATCTCGTTCCCGCGTTATTCAAAGAACTGCCTGAACGCAACCGCTTTTGCGCGTCAGAGCGGCGCTCATATCATCGCGCTCACCGACAGCGAGAATTCCCCGCTTGTTCCTCTTGCGGACGAAAAGCTGCTGGCAAAGAGCGATATGGCAAGCTTTGCGGACAGCCTTGTCGCACCGCTGAGCCTTGTAAACGCAATCATTGTTGCGGTGGGCATGAAAAAGCGCGAGGGACTGGAAAAGACCCTTGAAAAGCTTGAAGAAATGTGGGACGCAAACGACGTATACAAAAAGGATTTATAATAAATGGATTTTAAGCAGAAGGTTTCCCTTGTGGCGGCGATTGCCGCACTGATAAGCAGCGTCGGCTGCGGAGCAGTAACGGCGCTGACGCCTTTTAAAGCCGAAAACCTGATAGTTACGGGCATACTTGCGGTGGCTGCGGTTATTGCCTTTGTGTGCTTTTTTACCCTTAAGCAAAATTCGGAGAAAAAATAATGAAGTTCAACCGTGAATATGACGTAATTGTAATAGGCGGCGGCGCGGCAGGCTGCTTTGCGGCAATAAAATGCGCCGAGTACGGCAATTCCGTCTGCATAATCGAGCCTAATCAGAAGCTTGGCAGAAAGCTTGCAATAACGGGAAAGGGACGCTGCAATGTCACAAATAACAGCGACAACGAAACTATTCTGAAAAACATTCCCCGCAATCCCTCGTTTATGTACAGCGCGCTGAACGGATTTTCCGCCCGGGACTGCATGGACTTTTTCGAGGGACTTGGCGTACCGCTGAAAACCGAGCGCGGGAACCGCGTTTTCCCAGTTTCGGATAAGGCGTACGATATTGTTGACGCATTGTACAGGGAAATAAACAGGCTTAATGTTACAATAATCCACGACAGGGCAAAGCATATTCTTGCCGAAAACGGCGCGGCGGCAGGAGTTGACTGCGGCAAAAGCTGCTACGGCTCTCAAAAGGTCATTCTTGCAACAGGGGGCATGAGCTATCCCGTTACAGGCTCCACCGGCGACGGTTACAGAATGGCTGCGGAGCTTGGACATACCGTTACTCCCATAAAGCCGTCCCTTGTGCCGCTTGTTACGGTAGACGACTGCTCGGTAATGATGGGGCTGAGCCTTAAAAACGTAGTGCTCTCCCTCAAGGACGAGAAAAAGGGAAAGGTGCTGTTCAGCGAAATAGGCGAAATGCTGTTCACCCATTTCGGCATTTCGGGGCCGTTGGTGCTTAGCGCAAGCTCCTATATAAACGAAATGGAAAGCGACCGCTACACCGCTTATATCGACCTTAAACCCGGACTTGACCGCAAGCAGCTGGACCTGCGCGTGCAGCGCGACTTCAGGGAAATGCAGAACAAGGTGCTTTCAAACGCGCTTGTGAAGCTGCTGCCCTTGAAGCTCATACTGCCCTTTATCAAAAAGGCGGGACTTGACCCCGAAAAGCGGGTCAACGAGTTCACCCGCGAGGAAAGAATGAAGCTGCTGGACTGCATGAAGGCGTTTCCGATTATAATACGGGATTTCAGACCCGTTGACGAAGCTATAATAACCGACGGCGGCATTTCCGTTAAGGAAATCAACCCCAAAACAATGGAGTCGAAGCTGATAAGCGGACTGTATTTTGCAGGGGAGATAATCGACGTAACAGGCTTTACAGGCGGGTTTAACCTGCAAATCGCATTTTCAACCGCCAACGCGGCTGCTCTTGGATAATTCTGTAATTTACGTCCGATGTTCACCTGCGACTGATGAAAAATGATTATACGATAATATTAAAAATGCGGAGGTTTTTATGATAGCTGTTGCAATTGACGGTCCTGTTGGCGCAGGAAAAAGCTCTCTTGCGCGTATATGCGCCAAAAAACTTGGGTATATTTATGTTGATACGGGAGCGCTTTACAGAACGGTGGGACTTTTCTGCGCGAGAAACAGTATTGACACCGACAACCACACTGCGGTGAAGCTTGCGATAAGCTCAAAGCTGAAGCTTGAAATAAGGCTGATTGACGGCACGCAGCACGTTTACATGAACGGCGAGGACGTTTCCGAGGACATAAGAACGCCCGAAATGTCGATGATGGCGTCAAAGGTTTCCGCAATCGGCGAGGTAAGGCATTATCTCGTTGACATTCAGCGAAAAATGGCTGAGGAAAACAACGTAATAATGGACGGACGCGACATCGGCACGGTTATACTGCCAAATGCGCAGGTGAAAATTTTCATCACCGCAAAGCCCGAAATCCGCGCAAAGCGCCGCTATGACGAGCTTGCCGCAAAGGGCATGGACGTTAAATTCGAGGACGTGCTCAGCGACCTGAACAAGCGCGACTACAACGATTCCCACAGAGCCGAAGCGCCTCTTAAACAGGCTGACGACGCGGTTCTGCTTGATACAAGCGAGCTTGATTTTGACGGCTCCGCAAACGCTATTATAAAAATAATCGAGGAAAAAATCTGATGTATTACTTCATGAGATACTGGGTTCAGCTGTTCTTTCATCTGAAATACAGAATGAAAATATGGAACAAGGAAAACGCGCCAAAGCTTAAGGGCGGCTACATTATTGCCTGCAATCACCAGAAATACGCCGACCCGCCGATGATTGCGTCAGTTATTCACGCGAAATTTTCTTTTATGGCAAAGGACGAGCTGTTCCATAAAAACAAGTTCTTTAAGTGGCTTATAATCAAGTGCGGAGCGTTCCCTGTCGTAAGGGGCGCAGGCGACGGCGAGGCGGTCAGACTTGCGGTTGAAAAGCTGAATCAGGGCAGAGTGCTGGTCATTTTCCCTGAGGGAACGCGCTCTTACGACGGCGTTATTCAGCGCGGAAAATCAGGCGTTGCGCTTATCGCAGCAATGACAGGCGCGCCTGTTTTGCCGATGTATATCCGCTACGGTGAAAAGCGCATTGCGGACGTGGCAATCGGCGAGATGATTCCTGCGGAGGAAATGAAGATTGATTCCGAGGATCACAAGGCGCTGAAAAGAGTTTCCAACAGAATTATGGACAGCATAAAGGCGCTTCAAAAGCAGGTTTGCGACGGCAGGGGGATTCCTGTTCCGCTTAAGGTAAGGAAAAGCACAAAGGCTGAAATCGCTGAAAACGCTGAGTCAGCCGACAGTACGGAAAAAGACAATGGTTAAGGTTACAGTTGCAAAAACCGCAGGATTCTGCTTCGGAGTAAAGCGCGCGGTTCTCATTGCAGAGGAGCTTGCCGAAAAGGGCGGCGGCTGCACGCTGGGACCAATAATCCACAACACGGACGTAACCGAGCGGCTTGCAAGGGCGGGGGTCGTTCCCGTTGAGCAGCCGGAGCAGGCGAATGGTACGCTTATTATCAGAAGCCACGGCGTTGGTAAAAATGTCTACAAAAAGTTATCCGAACTTAGCATTGACTACATTGACGCTACCTGTCCTTTTGTTGAAAAAATCCACAGGATAGTTTCCGAGGAAAGCGCAAAAGGCGCAGAGGTGCTGATTGCGGGGGATTCGGCTCACCCGGAGGTGCAGGGGATAATAGGTCACTGCGAAACAAGGGCGGCTGCGGTCAACTCAATGGAACAGCTGAAAGAGTTGGTAAATACGCAGAAATCTTTTGGTGAAAATGCACTAATTTTTGTTGCTCAGACTACCTTTGATATGGTGAAATGGACAGAGTTTAAAAATTTTGTTAAAAACCACTATACAAAAGTGCAAATTTTTGATACAATATGTAGTGCGACTACCAATCGTCAGAAAGAGGCTGCATTTCTTGCGCAAAATTCCGATATTATGGTTGTAGTCGGCGGCAGGCACAGCAGCAATTCACGCAAGCTTGCCGATATATGCAGAGCTTACTGCACAACGTATTTCGTTGAAAATGCAGACGAGCTTGACACGGCGCAGATCGGCGCTGAAATTATGTCCCATGCACAGGACGTTAAAATTGGCATAACCGCGGGTGCTTCGACGCCTGCCGATATAATAAAGGAGGTTCATAGAATTATGAGCGAAATCAAGAACGATGACATGGACATCGATTTCATGGCGGAGGTTGACAAAACCTTTAAAAGAGTATATATAGGAAACAGGGTTAAGGCTTACGTCGTATCCGTAAACAACACTGAAGCTGTTGTTGATATCGGCACAAAGCACTCAGGTTACATACCTGCAGACGAGCTTTCCGCTAACCCGAACCTTGCTCCGAAGGACGTTGTTAAGGTTGGCGACGAAATTGAGTGTATCGTAACATCCATCAACGACGCAGAAGGCGTTGTTTACCTTTCAAAGAAGCGTGTTGACGCAGCAGCAGGTCTTGAAAAGCTTGTTGAAGCTAACCAGAACAACACAACTCTTGAAGGCGTTGTAACAGCTGTTGTTAAGGGCGGCGTTATCGTTACCTGCGAAGGCGCAAGAGTATTCGTTCCTGCATCTCATACAGGCATTGCACGTCCGCGCAGAGATGAAGCCGAAACACCTGAAGAGCTTACAAAGAAGCTTGAAACACTGCTTAAGAAGACAGTTAAGCTGAAGATTATCGAAGTAAACGAAGCAAGAGGCAGAGTTGTTGGTTCTATCAAGAACGCTGCTAAGGAAGAATCAGACGCAGCTAAGGCTAAGTTCTGGGAGAACATCGAAGTTGGCCAGAAGTTCAAGGGTCAGGTTAAGTCAATGGAAAGCTACGGCGTATTCGTTGATTTAGGCGGCGTTGACGGTATGGTTCACACATCAGAGCTTACATGGAACAGAATCAAGCATCCAAAGGAAGTTGTTTCTATCGGCGATGAGCTTGAAGTTTACGTTAAGAGCTTTGATCCTGAAAAGAAGAGAGTTTCTCTCGGCGCTAAGAACCCTGACGACAACCCATGGGCTAAGTTCCTTAAGGAATTTGCAGTAGGCGACGTTGTTAAGGCTCAGATCGTTTCAATCACACCGTTCGGTGCTTTCGCACAGATCATTCCGGGTGTTGACGGTCTTATCCACATTTCACAGATCGCTCTCGAAAAGGTTGTTGACATTTCTAAGTACCTTTCAGTTGGACAGGTAGTTGACGCTAAGATTACTGAAATCGACGAAGAAAAGTCAAGAGTAAGCCTTTCAATCAAGGCTCTCCTTGAAGAAGCACCTGCTGAAGAAGAAGCAGACGCTGAATAATAAAAAATAAGAGCCGTCCGAAAGGGCGGCTTTTGTGTTAAAAAGC
>CAKSIR010000087.1 GCA_934462775.1 uncultured Ruminiclostridium sp. | reverse complement strand
GCAGTCTGTTTTTTTGCAGGCTGCTTTGGCTCGGCAGTCTTTTTTGCTGCCTTTGGAGCAGCTTTTGCCGCCTGCTTTGGCTTGGCGGTCTGCTTTTTCGGCTGCGCTTTTTTCTGCTGTTTCTTTTCTGTTTCCGCCTTGATTTCCGCAACGATTTCCTCATAGCTCTTTTCAGCCTCAGGCTTTGCGGGGGATTTTTTGCTGAAACGGCGGTAGGTTTTCTTCGCTTTCTTTTCGCCCTTTATTTCAGATACGATGGGACTGTCTATTTTTTTTGGCATTTGTACTCCTTTTCCCGTAACAATCCATATTCAGAGTAAAACAGGCATAGCTATACACGGAAAGTTATCCTGCGGTATATGTAAGCAGCCGACAGAGCGAAAGAAGCTTCTGTACGGTTTGCTGTAAAAAATCCACTGGTTGAATGAAAGTTATTGACTGTGGGTTTTCTGATATAGATTGAAACTGTTTTTAAATTACTAAATTAAATATTCCGAAACAAAAAATACTTAAGCTTTATTATATAGGAAAACGTTTAAATTGTCAAGTCGGATAAAGTGCGGAAAGGGTTGAATTTACTTGAATTTATCGCTGTTTATCCTCTTTTTTCTGCATAAGTTTTTTTATCATTTTTTCGGTTTTATCGCACATTTCGCGGGCCGTTTCCTCCGAGAAGCTTTCGGCGTAAAGAAAAATTCCTCTGCCGTTTTTATCCGAACGAAGCAGTACGCGGCTGTTGTCGGAATTAACGACAACTCCTTCGCCTATTGCGGAGCTTCCCGATGAAATGCGGCTCAAAATCTGCTGAGGAGGAACGTTTATTTCAACAAATCTGTCGGCGCTTACGGTTAGCGGCAATAAACCGGCCGCCTTTTCAAGAGTGACTTTCCTTTCGGCAAGGGAGGACAGTATTGTCAGCAGCAGCACCGCGCCGTCTGAGAGGAACGGTTCGGTTTCGGCAATTCTCCGTGCGTTAAGGTCTGCATTGTCGTTTGAGCAGGAAAAAAACCTGTGAACATACCGCCCGGCATTTTTTGCAATCAAGTCTACGGCTGAGGGGAACGAATAAGGCACCGCTACGTCGAACCCCTTGCCGATAATGTCGGCGCAGGCAATTGAAACAAGCGTTTCATGGCTGTATTTTCTGTATCCGCAGTTTATCTCGCATTTTTTCCCCTGAAAGTCAAATGTAGCGGAAAGCGGCTCGCCGCAGGGATTGGAAATCCTTTCGGCAATCGGTTTCACAATTGCTGCAAGAACGGGGTTTGAACAGTTTGCTGCAACCTTGTAATCCGAATGGAAATCCGCAAGCTTATTCAGCATGGCGGAATAAATCTCAGCCGAGCTTTTAAACAGCGAAGCTTTTCCGAATCTGTCCCACGGGGCGGATTTGTATTCGCCTCTGTTAATGCCGCTTTCAAGCTTTCTTTCCTCGCTTCTGGCAAGGGGCAGCCCGTTTCTGCCGAGAATGGTTATTTCTGTTTCCGCTTTGGCTGAAATGTGAACAAGGTATTGACTGTTCAGAATACGGCTGCAGTAAATCAGCATTGGCAGAGTAATATTTCCGCAGTCGCAGGCGTTTGTTCCTGTGCTTGTAATTCCGCTTATAACGGCGCTTTTAAGGCTTTGCGAGGCTGTGTTGTCATCGCAGGCGACTGTAATTTGTTCCGCGCCAAGACAGCCTGCCGCGCAGCCGATTTCCGCCGCAAAGCGCGGGGGAATATCGCTGTTGGTAATGCCGGCTATTCCTTTTTCGCTCAGCTCTTTTTTTCTTGCACAGCCGTATTTCACGTCCTGAACAACGGAAGTTCCGCGGTATATATGCTTTTGCGGATAAATTTTCACGGCTGCTGTTACGGCGGAGCTGCACTCGATAACAGTTCCGCTGCCGATAACGGCGTTTTCGTATATTCCGCAATTAGAGCCGATTTTCACGTTTTCGCAGATTACCGCGCCGTTGCAGGCGGTTCTTGTTCCTATTACCGAACCGCTCTGAACGATTGAACCGTGCAGCTTGCAGCCTGCGCCGATAACGCTGCCGCTTTCAACGACCGAGCCGGATTCAATAACCGCACCGTTTTCAATTGTGACGTTTTCACTGATAAAGCAGGGTTTTCTGATTACTGCGTCGGGATAATTCTTTTCATCGGCAAAATTAGGGGGAATTTCGCATTTGCACAGTCCCGACAGAATGTCGCGCTGACATTTCTTGTAGCTGTCTATATCGCCTATATCGCACCAGTATCCGTTTTCGTCAAAGCAGCACAGCTTCATTCCGCGGGACAGCATTTTGGGAAAAATATCCCTTGCAAAATCGGATTTACCTTTATCGGGAATCAGATCAAGCGCTGATTTCGAGAGAATATAAACTCCCGTGTTTGCACGGTCGCAGACGCACGAAAGGTAAGACGGTTTTTCGGAAAAGCCTGTTATAATGCCGTTTTCTGCGAGTACGATTCCGTATTCACGCGGATCGTCAACCTGCTTTGTGACAATGGTTGCGTCGGCTTTCATCTTTTTGTGAAAATTCATTGCGGCAGTCAGGTTAAAGTCGCACATTGCGTCGCCGCTTATTACAATAAAATCCTCGTCAAAATCAGCAGCCTTTTTTACGCAGCCGGCTGTTCCCAAGGGTTCTTCCTCGTACGAAAAGCCAAGCTGAATACCTTTATAAAAGGCGCTGTCAAAATAGCGCTCTATCTGTTCGCCCTTGTAGCACAGGGTGAAAACCGCTTCGTCACAGCCGTGCAGCCGCAGCAGCTCCAATATATACTCCGCGGCAGGCTTTCCGCACAGCTTTACCATTGGCTTCGGCACGGTGCAGGTAATCGGGCGCAGACGTGTTCCTTCTCCTCCTGCCATAATAATTGCTTTCATATAATTATCCTTTCAGTTCTTTTTAGCTTATTGTTGGAAGAACGGCGTTTTTTATTCCTTATGACAAAATCAGACTTTGCCGCATAAAATATGTAGAGAAATATTCAGAAAGGGTGATAGCATGAGTGCATTCATTGTCCTTGAATCATTCACAGAGGCGAACAAGGCTAAGAAATTTTTAAAGGAGCTTAAGATAGACTGCAACGTTGAAAAAAGCACAATCAGTGGCGGCTGTGCTTACGGGCTGAGGATAAACGGCGACGCGGAGAGAATCTGCCGTCAGCTAAGCCTTGCAGGAATAAAATGCCGCAAAATAATTTACGGGGACAAGAACAGGTAATGGTATATTTTGATAATGCCGCCACCACTTATCCAAAGCCTGTTTCGGTAATAAGCGCAATGTCAAAGGCGATGGTAAATTACGGAGCAAATCCGGGACGTTCGGGGCATAAGCTGTCCATGGAAACGGCGGAGGCTGTTTTCGGGTCAAGGGAAAAATGCGCCGAATTTTTCGGCGCGGAAACGGAAAACACTGTTTTTATGCTTAACTGCACTTACGCGCTGAACATGGCTATAAAAGGAATCCTAACGAAAAACTCCCACATTATAACGAGCGACCTTGAGCATAACGCGGTTATACGTCCTGTTCACGCTGCGTCAAAGGAAAACGGAATTACCTATTCCGTTGCTCATGTAAGCGAAAACGATGATGAAACGGTGCGCAATTTTGAAAAGCTGATAAATCCGCATACAAAGGCGGTTGTATGTACCTGCGCGAGCAACGTGACAGGGCAGATACTGCCGTATCGCAGAATTGGCGAAATGTGCGCAAGGCATGGGCTTTGCTTTATACTTGACGCCGCTCAGGGCAGCGGGGTCCTGCCCATAAATCTTTCCGACGATAACATTAACATTATATGTTCCGCGGGACATAAGGGTCTGTACGGACCTATGGGTACGGGACTTATGATAACCGACGGGAAGTACAGGCTGAAAACAATTATCGAGGGAGGAACAGGCAGCGCCTCCAAGGAAATCGAGCAGCCAGAATTTCTCCCCGACAGATTTGAAAGCGGAACCATAAACACATCCGGAGCAATCTCCCTCGGCGCAGGAATTGATTTTGTGACCGACAAGGGGATAGACACGATATACAATCACGAATGGAAGCTGTGTAAGCTATTTTTTGACGAAATAAGAAAAAATCCGCAGGTGGTTCTTTATTCGGAGGAATACGGCAGAAACAGAGTGCCTATCGTTCCTTTCAACATTGAGGGAATGTCTTCTGAGGAGGCGGCAGGCATACTCAGCAGGGAGGGCTTTTTCCTGCGCGGGGGATTCCACTGCGCCTTTCTTGCCCATAACCAACTCGGAACAAGCGAAATCGGCGCTGTACGCTTTGCGCCGTCCGTATTCAACACAAGAGCGGAGGTAATACAGTTTATCCGAACCGTAAACAGATATACCTCGCGTTTGTGAAAATTTTGAAAAAACATCGTTTACACCCTTGAAATTATCTGAAAATATGTTAAAATAATATATAGAATGTTATGCGGCGCTAAGTTCGGTCCGCTTTGAATAGTGTAAATTTATAAAGGAAATTGGGTGTAAAAGTTGTTAAACTACCTTACGGATATATGGGAGAATCTGTTAAGCGTTATTAAGTCCATAACCCTTGTGGACGTATTCGATATGCTGTTTCTCTCAATCATTGTTTTTGTTTTGCTGAAGCTTATCAAGGAAACGCGGGCAGAACAGCTCATTAAAGGAATAATCGTTCTGTTCGTCGTTCTCCTGCTTTTGAATCAGTTCCAGTTCAAGGCAATGGGCGTTATCAGCGATATGTTCTACAATGTGGGTATTCTTGCGATAATAGTCATGTTCCAGCCTGAGCTAAGACGAGCTTTGGAAAAGGTGGGACGTACAAAAATGGTTTCGTCCATTTCTAAATCCTTTGACGTTGGGGTTCACTATGACCCGACAAAAGGCGTCGGAAAGGCGCTTTTTGAGGTCGCGAACGCCTGCGAGAATCTTTCTGCAACCAAAACAGGCGCGCTTATTGTTCTTGAAAGACAGACAAAGCTGGGAGAGCAGATAGATAACGGTACAGTGCTTAACGCAGTGCCGAGTTCAAAGCTGCTGCTCAATATATTCGTTCCGAATACGCCGCTTCATGACGGCGCAGTAATTATCCGTGACGGAATAATCGTTGCCGCTGCCTGCTTTCTGCCTACGCCGCTGAAGCAGGAAACGGTGGAAAAGGAGCTTGGCTCACGTCACAGAGCGGCAATCGGTATTTCCGAGGTTTCAGACGCGGTAGTAGTGGTTGTTTCGGAAGAAACAGGCATAATTTCAGTTGCCGAGGACGGAGAAATCAGGCGCGGATACAGCCGCGACAGTCTGCTTGAGTTCCTCAAATCTAAGTTTTTCCCGGATAATACAGAGGAGAAAAGAAAGCACCATTCCTCCAAGAAGAACAGAAAGGGAGGAAAGTAAGCCATGGGTGAAAGATTTAAGGAATACTGCGGAAAGCTGCTCCAGTTTATAAAAAAAGAATGGAAGAACGTTGTTCTTTCCGTTGCGATTTCAATTGTTGTTTGGTTTGCAATTTCAATTCAGATTTTCCCGAATATTACAACTCATGTTGATAACATCGAGGTTCATGTTATTCCCACAAGCTATATGAACGAGGAAAATTTACAGCTTGCGGAGGATTATAAGGAAAGCGTTTCAATCCAGATTCAGGGTAAGCGCTACGATATAGGCAACCTCAGCGCCGACAACTTCTACGCTTATCTGGATTTGTCAAGGGTCAGCGAGGCGGGCGAGCACGTTGTAAATATTGTTGTAGAGCCTGTTGATGAAAAAAACGACTTTGAAATCCTTACTAAGAATTTGACAGCGACAATAAAGGTGAAGAAAATTATCACAAGAGAAATTGAGGTAACTCCCGTTGCCGATAATATTTCCTTGCAGGACGGTTTCCAGATTGAGGAGGAGGACCTTACCGCAAGTCCGTCAACCGTAACCGTTACAGGCGAGGAATCTCTCGTGAACTCAATTGACAGGGTGGAGGCAAAGGCGGTCTATGACGGCATAATGCAGACCACCAGCGAGGTTAAGGGCGAGTTATATGTTTACAACAAGAGCAACTCCAGAGTGGAAAACCCCGACCTAACCTACGATAACACCAGCTTCACCGTAAACGTTCCTGTTTACAAGGTAAAGACGCTGCCACTGGCGGTTTCGTTCACCAATGTGCCGAGCAACTTCTATCTGGACAGCCTGTCCTACACGATTACGCCAAGTGAAATTACTATTGCGTCGCCGGATAATTCCGTTGATAATCTGGACAAGATTGACATAGGCGAGATCTCTCTCAACGACTTGACGTTCAAGGATTTACAGGGCGGAGTTGCGCTGACGATAACGCTTCCGCAGGGATACAAGAACATTTCCCAGAACAAGGCGGCAACAGTAACGTTCAACGACACCGACAGCTACGGTAAGCTTGAGTTCACTGTTACAGACGAAAATATCAACGTAATCAACGCGCCGTCTAATTTTGATATAACGGTACTTACAAGACAGCTTGACGTAAGCGTAATCGGACCGTCAAAGCTGATTCAGGAGCTGACCGGTTCCAACATATACGTTACAGCAAATCTGCTCGGCGTAGAGATTGGCGAGGGGACAAAGAGCGTGCCTGTTACATTCAGGATCGCAGGCTATAATGTACGGTCGTGGGTAATCGGCGAGTACAAAATAGACATCAGCGCAACCCTTAAAACAGAAGAAACAGAATAAAAAATGACCCGAAAACTTATGTTTTCGGGTCGATTCATGAACAAGGAAAGGATAAGCAATGGATAATATCGGAGATGAAATAGTTCACACTGCTGAAGAAAATATCGATAAGACAAGCAAGTTTTTTACAAAAATATGGGATTGGTTCCTTGAAGTTCTGCCTTCGCTTATAACGGCGGTTGTAGTGCTTGCAGTAGGTCTGCTGCTTACAAAACTGGTGCTGAAGCTGATGCAGAAAGGGCTTGATAAAAGCAAAATCGAGGTTACGGCTGTCAACTTTATCAAGTCGCTGTCGCGAATTGTGCTGTACATACTGCTTTTCTGCATTGTGCTTTCAATTGTGGGAATACCTATGACTTCCATAGTTGCTGTTGTTTCCACAATGGCGCTGGCAATCGGTATGTCGCTTAAGGACAGCCTTTCAAACGTTGCAGGCGGCTTCATAATCCTGTTTACAAAACCGTTTAAAATCGGCGACTTTATCGAAACGGACAGCGTAAAGGGCGAGGTAAAGCAGATAAGCATTCTCTACACCATGGTAAACGACCTTGCGGGAAACAGAATGGTTTATATCCCTAACGGCACGGTTATCAGCCAAAAGGTAAGCAATTATACAAAGGACGGGCTTGTTCGTGTGGATTGGTCTTTCGGCATTTCCTATGACGCGGTTTACGACGAGGCAAGAAAATGTATTCTTGATGTTCTTGCACAGACTGAAAATGTTTCTCCCAAAATTCCGATTTCAGTCAGAATGGCGGATCATGGCAACAGCGCCATTAAGATAAACGTCCGCGCATGGACCGAGTACGATAATTACTGGGGCGTTTACTGCGACGTTATGGAGGGTGTTCGCAGGAGCTTCATTGATAACGGAATTGAGATCCCGTTCGATCAGCTTGACGTTCATGTTATAAACAGCAGCGACAGTGAAAAGAAACGCGTTACATTATAATAACAGCTCCCGCAGCTATGTGCTGTGGGAGCTTTGCTTTATTTTATCATTGAAATCAGCTTTTGCATATCCTGCGGAGGCTCAGCCTTTACCACTGTAAGCTTACGCGTGGTTGGATGAATGAAGCTTATTTCGCCGCAGTGGAGCGCCTGACGCGCAATATCCTTTGTATTATTTCCGTAGAGGTCGTCGCCTGCCAGCGGGTGCCCTATATGGGAAAAATGCACCCGTATCTGATGTGTGCGGCCTGTTTTAAGAATAACCCTGACGTAGGTGTATTCATCGTTGAAGGCAATCGGTTCATACACAGTGTGAGCGAAAAGCCCGTTTTCGCTTACCTCGCGCTTGATTATGCTGTCGCCTACCCGTCCGATAGGCGCGATTATTTCGCCGCTATCAGTTATTTTTCCGCATATAACGGCATAGTAAACCTTGTCGGGGTGGTTGTTTGCGGCAAATGACAGGTTTGCGGCTGCAAGTTGATTTTTTGCCACTAAGCATAGCCCAGATGTGTTGCGGTCAAGGCGATTTATGGCTCTGAATGAGCAGTCGGGATATTTTGCCGCAAAGCAGTTTCCGAGAGTATCGCGATAGTGATAAATCGATGGGTGGGTAGCCATATTTGCCGGCTTGTTGAAAACTACAATGTCGTCGTCCTCGTACGCTGCTTCAACGTCAAGCTCGGGATTAGGCACGAGGGTTTTCTCATCGTCAAGGGTAATTTGTACAACGTCGCCGCTGTTAAGAATATCAACGGTTCTCGCCTTTTTGCCGTTAATTTGCAGATTACCGCCGTTTTTCAGTTTTGTTATTATGCGTCTTGAGCAGCCGTAATGCTTCAGGAGAGCGATTACCTCTCTGCCCTCAAAGCCGTCTGCATTATAGGTTATAACTCTCATTCCTTAAGAAGCGGAGGCTCCTTTTCCTCGGTTTTGTTAATGTCAAGCATAGGAAACTCGAACCAGAACGTACTGCCTTTTCCAAGCTCGCTGTCAACGCCGTACTTATAGTGATGCGCCTCAAGTACGCCTTTAACGATGGAAAGACCAAGACCCGTCCCCTTAACAACGCGCTTATGGTTTTCCGAACGGTCGACCTTATAATACTTTTCCCAGATATACGGCAGATCCTCAGGGCGTATTCCAACGCCCGAATCGTTTACCTCGAACCGCGCGTTTTTATCGTCCATGCGGTGCAGCTTTACACGCACGGTTCTGTCGTCGCCTGTGTAATTTATGGCGTTATTTACAAGGTTGTAAACAACCTGCTCCAGCTTGGTTATATCGGCTGAAATGTAAATATCAGGCTCCGCGTCAATCTGCACGGCGCAGTCCTCGGTATCCTTCAGAAATCCGAAACGAGAGATAATTCCGGTCAGATGTTCGGAGAAGTTGAACTCGGTCATGTTCATTTCAACAACGCCGCTTTGCAGCTTTGAAAGGCTCAGCACGTCCGCAACCAGCGCAGTCAGCCGGTCGGTTTCGTCAATGATGACCTTTAAGTGTTTTTCGCGTTTTTCGGGATTGTCGCCGGATAAATCCCGTATCATTTCCGCATAAGCCTTTATCATTGTAAGCGGAGTGCGCAGGTCATGGGAAATGTTTGCCATAAGGTCCTTGCGGAGGTTTTCCGTTTTGGCAATTTCCTTGCTGGCTTCGTTAAGATTTTCCTTCAGTATGGCGATTTCGGCGTACTCGTTAGGCTTTACCGCCATGTTAAATTCGCCTGTGATAAGCTTGTTCGCCGAGCGGGAAATTTTGACGATCGGACGGGAAATCTGTGAGGAAATAAAAATTGAAAGACAAAAAGCCAGCACAAGCAGTATGCTTGACGACATTATCAGCAGGTTCTTGAGTATGCTGGAGGTCGTACCCATCGGCTCAAGGTAGCTGTAAATGAAAATGTAGCCATCTATGTCGTCTGACGTTCCCACATAGCTTGCAAGAAGCATTGTGTCCTTGCCCTCGTCGGATGTGGGCAGAAAAAGCGTGCCTGTTTTTGAGTTCAGCAGCTCCTCCTTAATAGTATCGCTTACGCTCTGCGAAAGGGATACAGTGGGGCTGCCAGATTTTTTTGCATAATAAGTGAAAGGCTGACCGAATGGCGTTTCGGCAGGAATGTTCAGCATAATGTCCATCTGCTGATTTGACGCAAGGTGGTCGACGGTGGTTTTGAGATTTTCGCTGTCCCAGCTTGCCTTGATTATGCTGAGAGTCTGGGTTATCTCCTGAGTTTTCATGTATTTGTAGAAAACAGGCAGCAGAAAAACCTGAGTACAGTAAAGGAAAATAAGTATCAGCGCAGTAAAGCCCACAAAAAGCAGCCATACGCGGAAGCGGATACTATCCTTGAAATTCTTCATGCTTATTCGTTGACCTCAAACTTATAGCCCATGCCGCGGAGCGTGACAATAAACTTGCGGTAAACGCCAAGGTTGTTGCGGAGCATTTTTATGTGTGTGTCGATTGTTCTGTCGTCGCCGAAAAAGTCGTAGCCCCATACTTCCTCAAGAAGCTTGTTTCTTGTAAGGGCGATGTTTTTGTTGCGGACAAGGTAGAAGAGCAGGTCGTATTCCTTAGGCGTCAGGTTTGCCTTCTCGCCGTCAATACGCACATCTCTTGCTGTAAAGTTGATTTCAAGCCCCTCAAATTTTACAATCTCGCTGTTGCC
>CAKSIR010000086.1 GCA_934462775.1 uncultured Ruminiclostridium sp. | reverse complement strand
GTCAGACCCCTGTCCCAGCGTTGGAGGATAAAAACTTCATATAGATAAGTCCGGTCACATCCGCCAGAAACCAGCCGATAGGGATTGCTGCCCATATTCCGGTCACGCCGATGCTGCTTATGGAGGACAGCGCGTAGGCTAACAGAACGCGTACACCAAGGGATATGACCGTGAGAACGACGGACATTCCGGCTCTTTTGATGGCGCGGTAATAGCCATACAGCAGAAAGAGAAAGCCTATTCCGATGTAGAAGGCACCCTCTATTCTGAGGTAGTGGACACCGGCGGCGATTACCTGCGTCTCCGAGGCAGCTATGAAGATACGCATGAGAGGTGCGGCGAATATGAATACTGCGGCGGATATTATGAGGCTGAAAATGCCGCTCATAACGAAAGCGGTTTTGGTGCCGCGTCGTATTCTCTCCTGCTCACCTGCACCGAAGTTCTGTGCGACGAAGGTTGAGTAGGCGTTTCCGAAATCCTGCACAGGAAGGTAGGCGAAAGTGTCGATTTTTACCGCAGCGGCGAAGGCAGCCATGACAACGGTTCCGAAGCTGTTCACAAGCCCCTGGACCATGAGGATACCGAAGTTCATCACTGACTGCTGCAGGCAGGTGAGCGAGGAAAGATTGAGTATTTCCTTAAGTATCGCCGCCGAAAAATGTCGGTCGGATTTTTCCGGAAGGAAGGAGCGGCATTTTATCAGCACATACACAGCTATGCCTATCCCGGACACATATTGCGCGATGACCGTTGCGAGAGCGGCTCCGCCAATTCCAAACGGGAGCACGGCGACAAATAGTATGTCGAGCGCGATGTTTAAGACGGCGCTGACCGCGAGAAAAATAAGCGGTGCCGACGAGTTGCCAAGCGCGCGCAGCATACATGAAAAAAAGTTGTAAAGTGATGTAGCCGGTATTCCGGCAAAAACAATCAGAAGATATAGCCTCATTCCGGCGTAGACCTCGTCCGGTACGCGAAGGAATAGCATTATCGGTCTGATAAATGCATATACGGCGATATTTATGACGACGGTTACGGACATTATAAGGCAGAAGGCGTGAAAAATACTGCTTTTGAGTGAAGCAGTGTCACTGCGCCCCTGATATATTGAAAAAAGTGCGCCCGCACCCATGCACAGTCCAAGAAATATCGAGGTCAGAAAGGTCATAAGCGTGTAGGCCGAGCCGACGGCAGCGAGAGCGTCGCGCCCTAACACCTGCCCGACGATGAGCGTGTCGGCTATATTGTAAAACTGCTGCAGGAGATTGCCTGCTATCATAGGAAGGGCAAAAAGAATAAGGGTGCTTCCGATGCGCCCCTTGGTCAAATCGCGGTACATGTCAATCCTCTTTTCTTGTGCTTCAATTACCTGCAGACTTAAATATGTTAAGCTGCAACAAGAATATATTATCAAGCTGGGGACATATCGTCAAGGCAGAGCTGCGTAATACATTTTTGTGTATTTTATGTAATGGAAAATATTCTTTAGTAAAAATAATTGTCATAGGTGATACATTGTGCTAAACTGAAGTTAGTTTTGCATGAGGAGTATTGGGCAGAAAAAGATTAGAGGACAGTATATTTATATGAAGGGAGAAAAATATGGTTAAGAAAGTGGTAATAGGCAGGCAGGATTTTGCATCCCTTAGGGAAGGAGATTATTTTTATATTGATAAGACGGGATTTATAAAAGAATGGTGGGAGTCAGGAGATGATGTAACACTTATAACACGCCCGCGCAGATTTGGAAAAACCCTTAACATGAGTATGTTCAACTGCTTTTTCTCAAATAAATATGGGGGAAGAGGAGACTTGTTCGAGGGACTGTCAATATGGAATGATGAGAAATACAGACAGCTTCAGGGGACATATCCTGTTATTTTTCTTAGCTTTGCAGAGGTTAAGAGTACCGGATTTTATGAAGCAAGAAATACGATAGCGGCTATAATAAATGATGTATACAAGCAGTATAGATATCTGCTCGACAGCGATATAATAACCCATGGCGAGAAAGAAATGTGGAACAGGCTTGAAAAGTATGTCATTGAGCCGTCAATGAATGCGGAAGAGAATAATTCGATGATACAGAGATCGATTAAGAACTTATGTGGCTGCCTTTCAAGATATTACGACAGCAAGGTGATTATCTTTCTTGATGAATATGATACGCCAATGCAGGAAGCATATGTGCATGGGTACTGGGAGGAATTTACGGCGTTTTTGCGTAATCTGTTTAACAGCACATTCAAGACAAATCCATACCTTGAGCGGGCAGTGATGACGGGAATAACAAGAGTTTCGAAGGAGTCAATGTTTTCGGATTTGAATAATCTCAAAGTGATTACGGTTACATCTGAGGAATATAACAGATATTTCGGATTTACGGAGGAGGAAGTATTTGATGCACTTGAACAATTCGGATTGTCTGACAGGAAGGCAGATATTAAGAGATGGTATGATGGCTTTACATTTGGTTCCCGGAGAGATATCTATAACCCTTGGTCAATCATAAATTATTTGGATGAAAGAAAATTAAGACCATACTGGGCTTCAACAAGTGCTAACGGGCTTGCGAGTCGTTTGTTACAGAGGGGTTCTTCCGAAATGAAAGAACTTATGGAAGAATTGTTAAAGGGAAATACAATAGTTGTAAATTTCGATGAACAGATAGTATTTCATCAGCTTGATACAGACGAGAGGGCGGTGTGGAGTCTGCTCGTTGCCGGAGGGTATTTGAAGGTTGATGATGTAGAGTACCGCGGAGAGCTTTTAGAGCCGTGGTATCATATATCAGTGACAAACCTTGAGACGCGAAGCATGTTTGCGAATATGTTTAAGGGGTGGTTTAATCCGGCAGCAGCCAATTACAACAGATTTATATCGGCTATGGTATCAAATGATATTGAAGCGATGAATTTATACATGAATAGAGTGGCACTAGAGACATTCAGTTATTTTGATGTTGGTGGAAACGGGCAAGATAGTGAGCCTGAGAAATTCTATCATGGATTTGTGCTGGGACTTATGGCAGAGCAGACGGACAGTTATGAGGTTCATTCCAACAGGGAGAGCGGTTTTGGCAGATATGATGTGATGCTGATACCCAAGAAGGGTAATCTGCCTGCAATAGTGATGGAATTTAAGATTCATTCTCCAAATCGGGAGAAATCCCTATCGGACACAGCCAAGGCAGCACTTCGTCAGATAGAGGAAAAGAACTATGACGCTGAACTGCTTGACAGGGGAATAGAAAAGCAGCAAATACTGCACTACGGCTTTGCATTTGAGGGGAAGCAGGTGCTTATAATGTAATAATAGTGGAATGGGAAGTGTAATCATGCTTGGTGATATGTTTGTGAAAATGAACATATTATAAGGCATGATTTTTTGTAATAGGGAATTGGGGAAAGCTTTCTTTTGGTCATAATACAGCTTGGTATGAACCGCTTTTTTAGCTGTGTCAAGGGAACCGCTTTCTGTAAATAAAAGAGAATAAGCTTCCGATATAAGAATATATAGATATGTAAATGAAGTATTTGTGAACGGAGTCACATATTATGGGTGCATCGGGCAGCAGATGCACAGAAAAGGTGGGAAACATGGATGTTAATAATTTACAGGCAGGTATGTCGGGACTTGCAGCTTCGGGGATGAATGTCACATGTATGCGAAGCTCATTGTATTCCAAATCAAAAAACGGAAAGAAATCATTGTCCTACAATCCAAAGGAGATTTCATCGCAGATACTGCGTGCGAAAAAGACTGTGGGGGCAGCACGGGTGCTTAGCCGTGCAAGGACAAAGCTGGCAATGTTAAAGAAAGCGCAGGCTACAGGAGAGTATGACAGCGCGGAGCTTGAAAATGCGATTGCACATGCGAAGAGAATGGTTGAATGTGCAGATATGAAGGTGAATAATCTGCGTGAGGAGGACAGGCTTAGGAGGAGGGCGGAGGACAAGGAAGAACTGAAGGTGGAGAAGCTAAGAAATGCCGGGCGACTTGAAAATCTCAAGAAACGGACACACAGGCAGGATGAAAATAAAGCATTGTTAGATGCGGATACGAAGTATTACCAACGGGAGGGGAACGGTATTGTGGGAGCAGCAGCTTCTGCGATTTCGTCAGCTGCCGCATCACTTGAACTGAGTTCTGTGTCAGGGCAGATGAGAAATTTAGAGATTGCACAGACTGCGATAGCTCAGAGCAGTGTGCAGGGACAGAGTATGGATGTAATTGTATGATGTTGATAAAAATAGATGTATTTATTGCTTAATTTTTTATATGGCTAAACAGCTTAAAATGCTTGAATTTAGCGTGTTTATATGATATACTTTGCAAGTTTTGCAATAAAAGTATGGAGGAGGAATTTTAATGGAAAAATTGCATAGACAGAATTTAATTATAATTCTTGCAGGAATAGTTATGTTATCTCTTTTGACGGTGGTTGCTTATGGTCTGAGTCCGCTTGCGATTAAAAACGCGGCGGTGCTTTTGACAGCGGGAACAGCAGTCATATTGTGCTGGAGATTTGTAAAAAATGACCTTGCAAAGGCACTGTGCATAACGCTTATTCCATCTGTTGCCACAATAGTCTATGCAGCCATGTGTGGTGGTAATTCGGTAGCATTTCTGGCAAATTATGTTTTTCTTGCGATGACTATGGTATATTTTGATAAAAAATATACATTGTATTACATAATACCGATGGGAAGCATTGCGGTTATCTGCGCAATATTTATGCCTGAGATAATAGATGGAAAAAACTGTTCGTTTGCCGGAGCCATGACAAAGGTAGTATTTTTTATTTTTGTGGCAGTGGTACTTTTTAATGCTACAAAGAGAGGAAGGGCTTTTCTTGAAAAGACGGAGGAGACGCTCGCTGAGGTGAAGGACAACAGTGCTGTAGCGATGGATATAGCAGGAGATCTGAATGTTGCCATATCACAGTGCAGAGGCAGTGTGGAGGAGCTTGCAGCTCAGGCAGGAACCGTCAACAGTGCGGCTGAGCAGATGAATACGGTTATAGAGAGTACGGCTAATGCAACCATAGCCGTTACAGAGCAGGTTAAGAATGCCACAGATAAGATTGAACACAACCATGAACTTGCAGGACAGCTTGAGGAGAGTTTTTCTGAGGTTGACAAGGCTGTGGCATCAGGTCATGATGAGGCACTTAAGGTGAAAAAGAGCCTTATGGACATATCTGATACAGTCGGTTCGGCAAAGGCGGCTACAGAGACATTGAACAAGGAAATGGGTACCATTACAGGTATATTGGAGGAAATTAACTCGATTGCTTCGCAGACCAATCTGCTCTCACTCAATGCCTCAATCGAGGCTGCAAGAGCTGGAGAACACGGAAGAGGCTTTGCCGTTGTTGCGGATGAGATAAGAAGCCTTTCCGAGCAGAGTTCAGCAGCAGCGAACAATATCAGGGACATTCTTCAGGGACTTGCAGCAACTACCGATATGGTGTCGGATAAGGTTAATGATGGAGCAGGTGCAGCCCTAGATGGTGTAACCAAAATGGATGACATGTTAAAGGTGTTTGAAAATATCAGAGCCGCTGCGGAGAATGCTTCGACAGTTGTGGAGGAGGAATACGATGTCATAGAGTCTGTAAAGACAGGATTTGACAATATACATTCCGAGATAGAGACACTTATGGCAACCACCGAAGAGAATTCGGCTATGATAAGCAATATTGTTGAGAGCATCGCAAGACAGAATGATTCGGTTGACAGCATGAAGGGCGAGATAGTCAATATTTCAGAGCTTTCGGAAAAACTTAGAGGACATTTCGTGGAAGCGTAGGAGAAAAATTCTTTATAATTTGATTATATAAAATGATTACACTGCCATATCAAAAAAATGTTGAATTTTTATTGGTATGGCAGTATAATTTTGCCAGCAAGTTAGGAAAAACTAACATAAATACAACATAACTAACAATGGCGGTTGGAAATATTTAATCTGGTTTTTAGCTGCGGAGGTAACAGATATAAAATGCTATCTGCCGGTTGCTATAGTTATGTGGAATATGGGAATGGGAGGATGAAAGATGCTTGTAGAATTTAAGGATGTGGTAAAGACCTATGGTGAGGGAGAAGGAAAGCAGATAGCGGTGGATCATGTTAGCTTCTCAATAGATGAGGGAGAGTTCGTGGTCATACTCGGTCAGTCGGGAGCGGGAAAGTCGACCATTCTGAATATGCTCGGCGGCATGGACACGCCGACACAGGGCATGGTGACTGTTGCCGGGAGAGAGATTTCCGGGATGAATGACAGGCAGCTTGGAACCTATAGGGCGGAGGTGATAGGTTTTATATTCCAGTTTTACAATCTGCTCCCAAGCCTTACAGCATACGAGAATATTTCGCTTACAAAGAGCATTGTGAAAAATGCAGCGGACGCAGATAAGCTTCTTGATATGGTAGGACTCTCCAAGTGCAGAAATAAGTTTCCGGCACAGATGTCAGGAGGAGAACAGCAGAGAGTGTCGATAGCCAGAGCACTTGCGAAAAATCCTAAGATACTTCTAGGTGATGAGCCGACAGGAGCGCTCGATTCGGAGACAGGAATCATTGTACTTGAGCTGTTGCAGAGATTGTGCAGGGAGGAGAAAAAGACTGTTATTATAGTGACACATAACTCAGACATTGCCAAGTGCGCCGACAAGGTCATAAGAATGAAGAACGGGAAGGTGAAGGCGATAACGATAAATGAAAATCCTCTTGATGTAAAGGAGGTTGACTGGTAATGCTTTTTCGCAAAATGCTCAGAGAATTTAAGACCAATTTCGGACTGTTTTTTTCAATCTTTCTGTTGTCGGGACTTGCAATAGCGATGTTCTGTACGATGGAGGGACATGTGCTTTCACAGAATATAGCAAGGGCGCAGTACCATGATGAGTGTAAGCTGTCAGACCTCTGGATGTACGGAGAGGGCTTCTCACAGGAGCAGCTTGATACCATAAGAGGACTTGATTTTGTGGAGGCGGCGCAGCTTCGTATGTCGGTGACGGGAAGTACGCCGGATTTTACCGGAGTTCAGGTCGATGTATTCCTCGAGAGGGAGAATGTCGTAAACACGCCGTACCTTGTGAAGGGTTCGGAATTTGACCCATCAGACACTGATGGTGTGTGGCTTGCCAATGCCTTTGCCGTGAGAAGAGGACTTGATGTAGGTGATGATTTTACCATCGAATACAATGGCGTTACATTTACTAAGGAAATTAAGGGACTTGTGGAGACGCCTGAGTACGAGTATAGGCAGGCGGACGGCGATGCGGATATGTACCTTGAGAATATAGCAATCGTGTTCATGTCCTATGACGCTTTCCCTATAAGGGATTATGTGACGCACCTTATTGAGAGCGGAAAGATTACGGCAAAAAAAGTGACAGAGAACACAAAGCTTCTTGATGAGAAGCTTGAACAGCTAAAGGCTGCCGGAATGACCGTGGATGACATCACGCAGGATATGCTTCTACAGATTGCCGACAATATGAGCGATGAGAAGCTTGCAAAGCTTATGCCGTACACGCAGATGATTGTGAGAACCAAGGACGGCGGAGCGCTCTCACATGAGGATGAGATAGCGGAGACGCTGGATTATGATTATTCCGCGATTATAGACCGCAAATCCGTTCAGGGACTTGCAAGGCTTGACAGTGAGCTGGATCAGCATCAGGCATTTGCCTATGTGTTCGTGGTTATTTTTGTGGGAATCGCTGTACTGGTTATCGCAACCTCGATGGGCAGAATTGTCGAGAAGCAGCGCACGCAGATAGGTACGATGAATGCACTGGGAATGAAGAGATGGAAGGTCATACTTCACTATATAAGCTACAGCCTGATAGTTTCGGTGCTAGGTGTAATCGTGGGGCTGGCAGCAGGCGTTGGTGCCGGCGCACCTGCGATGATTGGCATGTTTGAACAGTATTACATAGTGCCGGGCTTACATTCAGCATTTCACCCAATGTATATACTCATAGCTGTGGTAATAGTGGCAGTGTGCAGCTTTTCATGCTTCCTAAGCTGCCGTAAGGTGCTTAAGATTAAGCCTGCCGAGGCGCTTCGCCCTGCCGCACCTAAACAGGGCAAAAAGTGTATATTTGAGCGGCTTCCGTTCTGGGATAAATTATCGTTTAATACACAGTATAATCTGAGAGACATATCGCGCGCGAAGCTGCGTACATTCATGGGTATAGTGGGAACGGCGGTCGGAATGCTTCTAATGCTCTATGGTGTCGGCTGCAATCAGCTTGTTGATATCATGACGGATATAAGCTTTAACAAAATATATACAACCCGGTATCAGGTGAAGCTGTCGGCGGATACCCAGCTTGTGGATGCAGACAACCTTGCTGATGAACTTTCCGGTGAGCTTGTGATGACGGATGCGGTCGAGATATCCAAGGTAAAGAATGCCTCATCTGCGGAAAAGAAGAAGGAGACATTAACTGTAATAGAGGGAAAGCAGCTCTACAATCTGATAGATGTCAACAACGAGATAACACAGCTTGTTCCGGGGACGGTGGGGATAAGCCGTAAGCTGGCTGCCGATATGGGCATAAAGGTTGGCGATACGATATACTGGCATATCTACAGCAAAAATGAGTGGCATGAGGCAGTTGTCGGAAGCATATACCGAAGCTGTGAGACTCAGGGAATAGCCTATCTTCGCGAGGATTATGAAAAGACAGGAGCGGAGTATACACCTATGCTGCTTATGACCAATGCTTCCAAAGCACAGGCTGCAGCCTCATTAAAATATGTGACAGGTGTCAATAGCAGGGAGGATATGATTGCAGCTTATGAAAAGAGTATGGAGGTTGTCAATATCCTCGTATTCGTGATGGTGATATTCTCCACGATTATGATAGTTGTTGTACTCTACAATTCAGGTTCGCTATCCTTCAACGAACGTATTAAGGAGCTTGCAACACTGAAGGTCATGGGCTTACAGTCGACACAGATAAGACATCTTTTGACTGTCCAGAATATCTGGCTGTCAGTCATCGGAATAATCATCGGAACACCGCTTGGCAACATATCGCTCAATGCGATGATGAACAGCAACGGCGAGAACTTCGATTATAGTCTGTCCGTGCCTGTGATTGATTATATAATATCAGCCATTCTTGTGCTTATTGTATCGATGCTTGTAAGCTTCATGTTCTCCGGAAGAATTAAGAAGCTTGACCTTGTGGAGACGCTCAAGGGAGTGGAATAGTGTGAAAACAGGCTGTGGACGGAATCACAATATTCATGGAATAAAATAGTTGAAATGCTTGTAAATGAGCAGTATACATGCTATAATCAGACTGTTGATGAAATGGTTTGGTTATAGCATGTTTTTTACAAAAAGGGGGACTCTACAATGAGAAAACGATTATTGTTACCGGTCATATGCATGGCAGTCCTCGCTCTTTCAGGCTGCGCGAAGAAGAGCACGGGAAACGCGGAGATTTCAACAGAGATGCACCACAAATATCTTGAGAGCTGTTCATGTCCTGCAGACGAAGATGGCGTGGTGAGGAAGCATTTAGACGGCTGCGAGGTTCCCAAGATAAGCGAGAAGGTTGAGATTGTGGCTGATATGTATACCTCGAACAGAATTACGAAGGACGGTTATGCGACATATCAGTATGTTGTCACGGATAAGGAATATGCCGGATATTTTGACAAGAAAAATCACATCAGCATACTCGATGAATACAAGGGGCTGTTGGAGGAGGTGCTCGCCACAGTATCGGCGCAGGATACAAGGCCAAGATGCATGCTGAATGTAATGTACATGCATGCACAGCAGGGGACAACGCTCACACAGGAAGGCATGAAGGTGCTTAACTTTAATGAGAATGACCCGAAGCAGGTGGCAGAGAAGGTCAAGGTAAAGAATATGAACGCCAAGAACATACGCTGTCTGGTGCAGAATTATTTTATTGATACTGATGGCAATATTCTGTCGGATAAGATATCGGAAAAGTATTTTGGCGGAAAAAAGGCGCTTGATTTGTCTGAGGAGCAGTTAGAGTGGGCGAAGCTTGCGGCAGAAGATGAGCTCAATATGTCATGGAGTTCCTTTGATGAATTTATGGAAAATTATTATAATGCGCTGACAGACGGGCAGATGAAGGTCTGGAATGAGATATGGGGAGTAGAGTACTGATACTTCATTGAAATTTTCTATTATAAAAATATTAAAATCCGCACTTGACATTCCGCTGTAGGAGTGCTATATTCTTTATAAATTTAACAGACTAAACCGTTGAAGCGAAGGTAAAGGTGATTATGCTCCTACAGAGAGCCCGCG
>CAKSIR010000085.1 GCA_934462775.1 uncultured Ruminiclostridium sp. | reverse complement strand
ATCTAATCCAACCTTATCAAGGGGGCGAGTAGCCCCCTTTTTCACCGAGTGAATAACTACAACCAAAAACAAAAAAGGGAGCAACCGCTCCCTTTCAGCAAACAAAGTGTTTAATTATAGTCCGAGCGAAGCTCGGAACAGCCTCAAGGCGCAGCCTTGCATTGTTTTGCAGTGGGAGAGTGTGATATAGTGTATCATGGAAGAAATAAAGGAGGGGGGAGCCAATGAAAAGCGAATCCACCGACGGCTTTTTTGCACAGAATAAGGACAGGCTGATGGAATTCGGCGATATGTTCGTTGAAAAGCTGACGGACAGGGAGCTGATCGATAAGCTGGCTGAAAAGGATCTGGAAAAGCTTGCCCGTGTTTTCCGACTTGTGTTCGACAGACTTGACGAGGCGGGAAAAAAGGATTCTTCCACCTTGTCGCAGCTTGTTGAGGCGGTGAGGGAAATTGACACAGAGAGGAGGTGAGATTTTGGACAGCGTTCTGACGGAAAAACAGAGGGAGTGTCTTGCGCTGCTGAAAAACGGCGGACTGAAAAGAATAAACATTCTTGAGGGAAGCGTGCGTTCGGGAAAAACGTACGTTTCCCTTATTTTGTGGGGGTTCTGGGTGGCGCAGAAAAGCGAGAAATGCTCGTTCATCATGGTAGGAAAAACGCTGAACACACTTAAGCGAAACGCCCTTTCGCTTATGCAGGACATTTTCGGCGAGGAGAATTTCAGCTACTCGCTGAGCAAAAAAGAGGCGGATTTCTTCGGGCGGCACATCTACCTTGAGGGCGTCAGTGATTCGCGCAGCGAGGGGAAAATCCGCGGAATGACGCTGGACGGAGCTTACTGCGACGAGCTGACGCTGTTCGAGGAGGACTTTTTCGCAATGCTGCTGTCAAGGCTTTCGGGAAAAGGCGCAAAGCTGTTCGCTACCACCAATCCCGACCACCCGCGTCACTGGCTGAAACGGAATTACCTCGACAACAAGGAGCTTGACCTGCTGGACGTGAAGTTCACCATAGACGACAATACGTTCCTCGAAAAGGATTATGTGGAAAACCTGAAAAAGGAATACAAGGGTATGTATTACGACCGCTTTATAAAGGGTCTGTGGGTGGCGGCAGAGGGAAGAATTTACGAAGAGTTTTCTTCCGAGATGATTATACCGAAAGTAATTGCAGACAAGCTGGTAAGCGACAAGGTTATCGACCAGTGCGTTATCGGGGTGGATTACGGCGGCAATCATTCCGCAAGCGTGTTCTGTCTGGTGGGGTTTGACAGGGCATTCCGCAGCGTGTATGTGCTGAAGGAGTATTACGACAGCAAAAACAAGTCAGCCGAGCATCTGATAGAGAAGTTCGGCGAGAAAACCGAGGAATGGCAGCAGTACTGCGGCTGCGTAAGGGCGGCGTACTGCGACAGCGCGGAGCAGCTTTTGGTGAAAAGCTTCCGCAGCCGAGTTCGCGTGGAAGTGAAAAACGCGCTGAAAAAGGCGGTAAACACGCGTATAAATATGCTTTGCAGGCTGATGAGCGCAGGGCGTTTTTTTGTAAGCGAGGAATGTCCGCACCTGATAGACGCAATCGAAACTGCGGTGTGGGACGAAAGCCGCATGAACGCCGACGTCAGACTGGATAACGGCACGTCGAACATAGATTCGCTGGACGCGTTTGAGTACGGGATTGAGCGGTTCGAAAAGGAGCTGTTCAGGGTGAATTAGCACGCGGCTTGCCGCTGCGCCTTACCCGACAGAAATTCCACAACATAAGGAGTGACTATGAACCTTAAAAACCTGCTGTCTTTCGGGAAAAGCAATGTCAGCCTTACCGAAAGGCAGCTGAGCTACATTGAAAACGTCCGACAGTGGTCGGAGATTTACAGGGGGAATACCCCGTGGCAGTACGCCCGAAAGGGCGGACTTGAGGGCGGCATGAGGAAAATCAGCGCCCTCAACGCTGCGGAAAGCCTGTGCGCGGAGCTTGCGGCGCTGTGCTTTTCGCAGCAGATTGATATTTCCGCAGGAACGGCTGAATATACCGGTTTTGTGGAGAAGGTTTTGCAGGAAAACGGCTTCTGGCGCTGTTTTCCTCTTTTTCTTGAAAGAATGTTCGCAGAGGGCTCGGGAATCGTCAAAACCTACGCCGAAAACGGGAAAATCAGACTGGATTTCCTGCCCGCACAGTGCTTTGTGCCTGCGCAGTATGACGAAAAGGGCGTTTACGGCGGCTACATCATAAGCTGCCGCACCGAAAAGGATACGGATTACGTCCTCCTTGAGGAGCACCGCAGGGAGCGGGGCGGCTGCCTTATAACAAACCGCCTGTTCCGCTGCAAAAACGGCGGCTGCAAGGAAATCGGCCTTGACGAGCTGTACCCCGACCTTGCGGAGGAAACCTTTATCGAGGGGCTTGAAAGGCCGCTGTTCACCTATTTCCGTCCTGCGGGAGCGGGAGAGGGCGCGTTCGGCTGCTCCGTTTTCGCGGGGGCGGTGGATACGCTGAAAAGTCTGGACGTGGTGTTCGACAGCCTTGGCAGGGAGTTCGTGCTGGGCAAGAAAAGAATCATCGTGCCTTGCTCCGCAATAAGGGGCGAATACGACCGAAAGGGCAACCTTATCAAGTATTTCGACGCGGCGGACGAGGTTTATCAGGCGTTCAGCGCAGACGACAACGACGAGCTGAAAATCGTGGACAACTCCACCGAGCTTCGGGTCGAGGAGCATACCGCGGCGCTGACGGAGCTGCTCGACCTGCTTTGTATGCAGGTGGGACTTTCTCAGGGGGCGCTGTCATATCACAACGACACCGCCAAAACCGCCACCGAGGTAATCAGCCGCAGCAGCAAGACCTTCCGCACCAAAACCGCCCATCAGCAGATTATCAGGGAGTGCCTTACGGAGGTAATCGACAATATTCTGCTGCTCGGAATGAAAACGGGGGAAATTCCCTGCGGCGAAAGCAAGGTGACAATCGTCTTTGCGGACAGCGTTTCACAGGACAACAGCCAAAAAATCGACAACGCCGTCAAGCTGTATAATGCAGGCATTATCAGCAGAGAAAGAGCGGTTATGGAGGTTTACGGCATTGATAAATCACAGGCGGAGGGAGGTGTGTAAAATGGAAGAGGAAATTTTAGCGGAGCAGGTTTCCGAATCGGCTGCCGATGAGGAAAAGGAAAGGCTGTTAGAGGAAATAGCCTTTCTGAACACGGAAAACGCGGCGCTTAAAGCGGAGGTCGAAAATCTCAGCTCGCAGCTTGAGGCGGCAAAGTCGCTGCCCAATTTTTCCGCAAAAACAAAGCAGTCGGAGGACCGCTTCAAGTCAATCAGAGAAATTTTCAGAAAATGAGTGAAAGGAATTTTATCATGGCTAACACAGTTGAATACGCAAAGGTTTTTCAGAACGAGCTTGACAAGCAGATCTGCGAGGGCGCAACATCCGGCTGGATGGAGGATAACGCAGGTCAGGTCATCTACAACGGCGGCAAGGAAATCAAGCTGCCGAAAATGTCCTTACAGGGTCTTGGCAACTACGACCGCGACGAGGGTTACACAGAGGGCGCGGTTACTTTCTCCTACCAGACGATGACCATGTCCCAGGACAGAGGCAGACGCTTCAGAATCGACGCAATGGACGTTGACGAAACCGCTTTCGGGCTGACTGCCGCCAACGTTGCCAGCGAGTTTCAGCGTACAAGGGTAATCCCCGAAATTGACGCTTACCGCTACTCGACCCTTGCGGCTAAGGCTGAAATCAAGGAGAACTACGTCCCCGAAAAGGCTACCGTTCTTTCTCAGCTCCTTGCCCAGTTAAGCAAGGTCTACGACGTAACGGGCGGCGAAAGCAGCATTGTAATCACCATGGCGCGCCCCGTTTACGATATGCTCATGTCAAGCGAGGAGGTTTCACGCTACATTGACGCAGGCAGCTTCAAGCAGGGCGAGCTTGACCTTGCGGTAAAGACTATCAACGGCGCGGCTGTTATTCCTGTTTCAAGCGCGCGTATGAAGTCGGCTTACTCGTTTAAGACAGGCAGCGGCAGCGAGGCTGACGGCGGCTTTGCGGCAAGCGAGAGCGCTGTTGACGTCAACTGGATCATCTGCCCGAAGAACGCGCCTGTCGCCGTTTCAAAGACGGACAACGTGAAGATGATAAGCCCCGACATCAACCAGTTCGCTGACGCGTGGGACATCGATTACAGAAAGTACCACGACCTGTTCGTTTCCGACAATGCAAAGAAGGCTATTGCGGTTTCGCTGAATCAGGCGGGCTAAGGAGCAGGTATGGAGCTTACGGTTGAAGAATACAACGGACTTGGCTTCGAGGGCGGCGACAGAGCCGATTTTCCGAGAAAGCTTGCTGACGCGCAGGTCGTAATCGACCTGCTCAGCGGCGGCAGGCGCGGCGGCGCTTTAACTGCGGAGGAGGAAAAGTGCCTTAAGCAGGCGATTTACGCTCAGTGCGAAAATATGCTGCTTTACGGCGGCGAGCAGGCGGGCGGCAGGGTTTCCATCGGGGATTTTTCCTACGATGTAGCCGACTATGAGGGAAGCTCGGTGGAGGGAATTGGGGTTTGCCCCATTTCCCTTGCCATTCTCAAGCTGGGTGGTCTGTTTTACAGGGGAACGGCGGTAAAGGATGCTTGTTAAACCTATTCCGATTAAGCTGCTGTCGGGGGAATGCGTGCTGAAAAAGCCTGTAAAGGACGGCGTTTACGGCGGCAAATACACCACGGCGGCGGTGCTGCGAAATGTCCGCATTGAGGAAAACCGCAAAGGGGACTTTTCAAGCGGCAATGAAAAATACGCACAATATCTTGTGCTTTACTACGACAGTGTGAACTCGCTGCCGCATAATGTTGAGATTGACGTTGGGGACGTTGTGGAGTACAGAGGCGGCAGCTACCGCGTTGAAAACGCAAGGTACGTCATGGCGGCGGACAAGGTTCATCATATAAGGGCGGTGCTGATATGAGTATTTACAAAAAGGTGCTTGAAAAAGCGGTTGAACGGCTGAACAGCGGTCTTTCCTGCGAAATAGTCTGCGGCAGGCTGCCCGACTCAGGCGGAATTGCCGCAGAAATATGCGGCGGCGAAACGGTTTCGGAATACATCGACGGCGGCGCCTATATCCGCATGGAGATAATCTTCCGCGCAAAGAGCCTTGACAGCGAACAGGCTTTCGCCGCAATCGGCAATATTGCGGACTATATCCGCAAAAGCGAAAACCTGCCCGACGGGATTTCCGCCTGGGGAGTTTCCTCTCAGCCCGCCCTGGAGGACGGCGGCGGAAAAGGCAGCGTTTACCGCCTGACCGCCTACGCTGAATTTTACACGTTATGAAAGGAGCGGCAATGGTAGAGCTTAACAATCGGCTTTCGGCAATGCTCAAAATCGGGGAAAACAGTGACGGCGCTGTCTGGGGCGACCTTGGCAGAGCATTCCGCACCGTTTCGCAGGACATGGGCGAAAGCTGCTATACAGCCGCTTACCTTGCGGACGGAGGATTTTCCTCCAGCGAGGTAACGGGCTGCGATTACACTATTACGTTCGGCGGCGACTTTATGCCGGACGACGAGGTTATAAAGTACATTTTCTCTCCCTCGGTCCTTTACGGCACGGGGGACGCGCGGAAAACCCAGCTTAAAATAACCAAAAACAACCGCACGGTGCTGTGGAACGTTACCCTTGTGAAAATCGCCGAAAAGGGCGGCAAAGCAAATCAGCCAAACTCCGTTGTCCTTGAAATGAAGGGCAACGGCAAGCCTACGGTCACTCAGCTGTGAGGAGCGGCAGGAGCAGAGGGCTGCTGCGCGCGGCGGGCTGCTTTTACGCGGCAGGGGACGAAAAGGCGCTTGAGCGGCTCGCATGGGATATTTTCGGGAAAAGCTCTCTTGACGAAAGGGAGCTTTTCCGCCTTGAAGGGCGGATTGAAAGGGCGCTTGTTTCCTATGATGAATGCGACCTTGAGAGCGGAGAAACCGTCTTTTTTTCGGGAAAAGCCTACAAGGCGCGGCTTACTCTGCGCTCGGTTATGAGAGCGGCGGCGCTTTCGGAGCAGAGGTTCCTGCCTGAAAGGAAACGGGTCATGCTCGGTCTGAAAGGGCTGCTTGCGCCCCTCAGCTTTGCAAGGGCGGTTTTTCTTACGGAGGAAAAAAGGCGGCAGCTTCTGGACAGGCTGTCGGAAATCGCAGGCGCAGGCGGGCTGTGCGAAAGCTTTTCCGCGCTGTATAAGACCTTTGCGGAAAAGGGAATCGACCTTTCAAAGGAAACGATAGGCTGGCGGAAATTCAAGGCGCTTATCGGGACGGAGGAATCCGCCGCGCAGCCCTTTGAACAGGGCGTATCCCGAATTTTTGACAGGCTTTTGACACAGGAGGAGCGTTATGGCTGAGAAAATTTCAAACAGCAAAGCCGCGGAAATGCTCAGCGGCTTTATGGACGGGCTTGGGGAGGACAGCCTGCGGAAAATTTCCGCGCTGTCGCAGCGGGAAATCAGCGTCCCAGACGTTGACGGATTTTTGCAAAGGGAGCGTGAAGCTGCGGGCGGCAATGCCGTCAGCCGCTCCCCGCTGCCTGCCGAACCGCCTTGCGGCGGAGCGGAGGACCTGCGCGAAAACGGGTTTTCCGCAGATATTGACAGCTACGCAATCGCAAGGGCGGTTGCAAAGGCTGCCAACGAAATGAGTATGCAGTTCAACACTAAGCTTGTCAGATAGGAGGAGCAATGGAGCTATATTTCAACAATCTCCCTGTGCCTAAGGTGGTGAGCTTTTCCGCCGACCGCAAAACGCGGGGCAGCAGGGTAAACTACAACTGCAACGGCGATATGCTTATCGACATGGTGGCGCGCAAGTTCACCCTTACGGTGGTGCTTGGGGAGCTTACCGCCGAGGAGCTTGGGGCGGTGCTTAAGGAAACGGAGGGCGTGTTCTTTAACGTTACCTTTTACGCCGCCGCTTACGGAGAGGTGCAGCGCAAATTCCACCTTGCGGAGCAGCCGGAGCAGATTGACTTTGACAGCGGCGGCAAGGCGTACTACAAAGCCACAAGGCTTGTTCTGGAGGAGCTGTAATGGTAAACGTATCGGAAAGCTTCAAGGCGCTTGCCACCGCCAACGGCCGCGAAATTTCCTGCATAATAACGGCAGGGGATCTGGTTTTTACGGATAACGAGATACTTTCCTTTCAGTTTGACGACGTGGTGCATAACGAGGATATGGAGCTTGGAACGACCTGCGCCAACCGCTTTCACTTCGAGCTTTCCACTGAAAAGATAATCCCCCTTGACGCGGTGGTAAAGCCTTACGTCAGCTTTAAGGGCAGCAATGAGCTTTGCCCACTGGGAGTGTTTTATATAAGCAGGCGCTACCGCAGAAGAACGCGGTATTCCATAACCTGCTACGACCGTATGTACAGGCTTGGGGAGCAGTATAAGTCAAAGCTGAAATTCCCCGCTAAAATGCAGGACGTGTTTGAGGAGCTGTGCGAAAAGCTGGAAATAACGGCGGATTTCGGCAGCCGTTCATATATATGCAGTCAGCCGCCCTACGGCTGCACCAACCGCGACATGATAGGCTACATTGCAGGCGCAAACGGCGGCTGCGCAAAGTTTGACAGGTACGGAAAGCTTGTGCTGAAAAAGCACAGAAGCTGCGGCGAAACCATCAGGCGCGACAATTACACCGACCTGCTCATCAAGGCGGACGAGTACACCGTAAAGCAAATCGACCTTGTGTGGGACGACAGCGTCTATTCCGCGGGAGAGGGTACCAGCCGCACCGTTTACCGTCAGGAAAACCCCTTTGCCTCGGAGCTTATGGCGCAGCGGATATACGCCGATTACGCAGGCTTCACCTACTACGGCGCGGACGTGAAAATGCAGGCTCTGCCCTATCTTGAGGCGGGGGACAGCGTTTATCTCCAGAACGATTACGACAACGGCGTTTTCAACATAGTCATAAGCGAGGTCGTTTACACCTACGACGGAACGTTTTCGGCGGTGCTTTCCTCCTTTTCCAAGAACTCGGTAAACGAGCCGAGGAAAAGCGACGAGGCGGAGCTGCTTGAAAAGGCGCTGAAAATGCAGTGCTACACCGCGCGGAACGACGAGGACGCCGCAATTCGCAGCGGTGCTGCGGCGAATCTGCTGACCCTTGACTTTAAATCCCTGGCGGAAACAAGTCTTGTTTTCGGAGGGGAGATAGTCGTTGTTCCTACGGAGGACTGCCAGCTTATACTGCGGCTTTTCCTCAACGAAAACGAGATTTTCCCAAAGGCGATGGTAAACCTGAAGGCTCTCGAATACAGCACGGTTACTCTGCACAACTTCCTTGAAAGCGTTGCCTGCGGAGTTAATAACCTTGTGCTTACGGCGCAGATTTCCGCAGGAATCTGCACGGTTCAGCGCGAACAGGCGCTTATGAGCGTCTGGGGACAGTATCTGTCAGGCGAGGGACTGAAAAATCCAAGCAGGACGTTCGCCTTTGAAATGCCGTATTTCAAGGTTTCAAGGGAGAAAGTGCGCATCGACTTTGACGAGGAGCCGTACATTGCGGCGGTGGGCGTTATCGGAAAGGCGTTTTCACAGGGCTTTGACGGCTTCGCCGTTTCAAGGGAGCATATCGGCGTCGGCTATGACGTTCGGTTCAGCGATATTCCTTACGCAAGGGCGGCTGAGGGCGGCATTGAGATAGTGCTCGGCAACCCTGCCGACATGGGAGAAACCTCGGCTGAGGCGTTCACAATAGGTATCCCGAAAACGGGAGGATTTGACTACTACAAGCCTGAGTCGGCGGTCCTTTCGGGCAGCAATGTCATTTTCCTCGGCTTCGAGGGAATAAGCCTTGCAAGCGGCAATTGCAGCGTTTCCTACGACAACTCGGCGGGAACGCTGAAAAACAGGATAAACGGCGAATATATTGCGGCGTTTACCGCTGAATTTGAAGTAAACTGACAGGAGGAAAACATGATCAAGGGAAAATCCACCATACAGCTTTTTGACGGAAATACGGGCAGGGAGGTTTACCGTGCGCAGGACGAGAACATGGTCACAAACGCAGTGGAAAACCTGCTTAATCCCCCCGGGGAGTGGGTATTTTCGGGGGCTGATTTCAGAGAGGTGTACAAGAACGTCACGCCTATTTACAGCCGCGCTCTCGGCGGTATAATGCTGTGGAAGGACAATCTGCCCGAAAGCGCGGAGCAGATTTTGCCGCCGCCGAACGCCGTCGAGGTTGCTCACGCGGGAGGAGCCTACACAGGCACCGATACTTCAAGAGGGTCGTACAACGCCACCGAAAGCGGCAAAATCGAAAACGGCTACCGCCACGTCTGGGATTTCGGCACGGACAGGGGCAACTGCACATTCAGCGCGGTTACGCTCACTTCCCTTGCGGGAGGACGGACGGGCTGGTCTTATCACAATGATATGTCGCCCTTTTACGATTCGCATTACCGTTTCAACAACTCGGATTCGTCGGTGCAGTACATAACGGGGCTTGAAGCTGTTGCGGGAGTAGGAAGCGCCTACCGTTTTCTTGGCAGGTTCAGAAAGAACGTCTACACGTTTATACGCTACGAATCGGGTACGCCCATTATAACGGACGTTGAAACTCAGAATCCCTCCAAGCTTGGGGTGCTTACCAACCTAAGCTCGTACACCGCTCAGAACAAGTTTACCGACACAAAGCTTTCCTCCGCGTTATGCTCGAATATAAACATTTCCTTTGTAACCGAAGACGGCAGGATAATGCTCTCCAAAAGCAGCGGCGGCACTATGACGGTAAGCTTCATTGACCCTGTTTCAAAGGAAGTGACCGAGCAGAAAACGTTCAGCGGCAATTTCACAGACAGCTACACGGCGGCGTACTTCGGCGGGAAATACTACCTGACGAAAAACACAGGCAGCGCAAGTAAGCTGGTCGCCATTGACGACGATGGCAGCGAAACCGACACCGGAATTACCTCTCCGTCAGGCTACGCCTACGTCCTCGGCGGCAGGCTCTATGTGCCTGTGAACAACTCCGTAAAAGCGACCGCCAACGGCACTGATTTTGTTCAGCTTCTGCCGCCTATAAGCTCGGGAAGCGCGGGCATTGTCTACGACTACGACCGCAAGCTGCCCTACGTTTTGTACAGCTACAACGGCAGCGCGATGATAATCAGAAACTATCTCGCCACTATCAACAACCTCAGCGCAGCGGTGACAAAAACGGATCAGCAGACCATGAAGATCACCTACGAAATCTACCAGGCTGCGCCTTGACCGGGCTGCGCCCGGAGGCAATTCCGCCTTTTAATATGTTTTATGAAATTCCGCCGTTGGTGTAACGGCGGGATTTTTTTGTTGTGTTCATGCGCCGC
>CAKSIR010000084.1 GCA_934462775.1 uncultured Ruminiclostridium sp. | reverse complement strand
CCTTATAAGGTGTGAAATTGTATTGATTTTGAAACCGAGATAATCCTCTTTTTTCAATTCATCGCCCCTTTGTTGTTAGGATACTAACATTATAATTCGCTTTCTAACTATTGTCAAGTAGGTAGAAGTGAAGTTTCGGTGAAAGTTTTTTCTTTTATGAATCTGTACAAAATTTTAGTGAAATCCGAGGATTATAATTGAAAAATTGCATAAATAAGGACACGACTTTCATCGTGTCCCGTTTTCTTATTTAAACATCGAAATATCAGCTCTATCAAGCCAATCCGCAGCGGTTTTTGCTACTGCTTCAAGCGCCTTTTCGCCGAACGGAGTATCAAGTCCCGCAATGTCGATAATCTCTGTAAAGGTCTTGGTTCCCGCCTGCTTTACGAACTTCATATACTTATCCCATGCGCTCTTGTAATCCTGCTGCGACAGCGCCCAGAATTCCAATGAAATCGTCTGCGCAAGGCAATAATCGATATAGTAGAACGGACGCTCGTAAATGTGCATCTGTCTTTGCCAGCCCATTCCCTCGCCGTAGAACACAGAGCCGTCAAGCTTCATCCACGGCATATAAACTGCCGTCAGCTTTTTCCATTCCTCATGGCGCTGCGCAGGAGTTAGCTCCGGCTTTTCGTACATTAAATGCTGGAAATGGTCAACCATTGTTCCGTAAGGAATAAACTTGATTGCGTCAAACAAATGCGAATATTTGAACTTTTCAGTTTCCTTGCCGAAAAATCCCTCAGCCCACTTCCATGCGAAAAATTCCATGCTCATGGAATGACATTCACAGGCTTCGTAAGTCGGGCTTGAACAGCTGTAAGGAACAACATTTCTCGCCATATAGAACGCAAACGCGTGACCCGCCTCATGCGTCATTACCTCGACATCGTCAGATGTTCCGTTAAAGTTAGCGAAAATGAACGGCACACTGTAATCGGCAATGCTGTCGCAGTAGCCGCCGCCTGCCTTGCCCTTCTTGCTGAGCACGTCAAGAAGCTCATTGTCAAACATCACGTCTATAAACTCCGCTGTTTCGGGGGAAAGCTCGTGGTAGAACTTTCTTCCGTGAGCAAGGATTCCGTCTGAATCAACGCATGGCATAGGATTTCCCGAACGGAACTTTAGTGCTGCGTCAGAGAATGTCATTGGGTAAGGAAGACCTGTTCTCTCCGCCTGTTCACGGTAAAGTCTGTCTGCAACGGGAACAACGTATTTGACAACCGCCTTGCGGAACTTGTCAACATCGTTCATGTCGTAGCAGTTGCGTATCATTTTAGCATAGCCGAGGGGAATGTAATTCTCATAGCCCAGCTTCTTTGCCTGTGCAGTGCGCACCTTTACCAGCTTGTCATAAATCTCGTCAAGCTCTGCCGAGTGGTCACGGTAAAATCTGCCCTCTGCCTCCCATGCGGCGTTTCTGATTTTGTCGTCGCTGCTCTGCTTGTAAAGGGACATTTCGGAAATGGTTTTCTTTCCGCCGTCAAAGTCAATCTGTGCAGAAGCAATCAGCTTGCCGTATTCGGTTGTAAGCTTGTTTTCCTCCTGAAGATCTGGGATAACTTCGGGAGCAAAGCCCTTTCTCTCAATCTCGGTATTCAGGAAATAGATTTTGCCGTACTTTTCCTCAAGCTGCGGTCTGAATTTACTGTCAAGTAGCGACTTGCCGATTTTGTTGTCGTAAGCCTGAAGCTGCGGCAGGCTACTGTCCCAGAACTCCTGCTGCTCATCGTAAAACTTGTCATTTGTGTCGATAGTATGGCGAATGTACGCAAGACTGTACAGAGTTGCAATGTGCTTTGAATAGCTGTTGTACTCCATAAACGCCTTGTCAGCGTCGTCAAACGTGGCTGCGCCCTCAATCTCGGCTCTGATTTTCTCAGCTCTTTCGGCAAGCTTTTCAAAATCAGGCTTTTCGTATTTCATTTCTGAAAATTTCATGTCAATGCCTTTCCTTATTTAAGCCAAATATTTGTGCAGAACATTATGAACAGCCATGCCGCTCCCACGAACAGCAGCCCTATAAACAGCGCTGCAAGTATTCCGTTTATCAGCCAGCTTGCTGTTTCACGCTTGGAAATCGGTTCGGGCTTCTGCTCTCCCTCGTCCTCGCTTTTTTTGATATTGGGATTGTACCACGGCATTCCGTCCACATTCATGTCGGCAATGGTTCTGCCGTCGTCGTCGTATCTGCGCTTATTCTTCCGTAACATTCTTAACATCGTCATAAAGATGACAAACTACTGTATGACCGGGTTCGACCTCTCTCGGAACAGGGGCTTCCTCGCCGCATTTCTTCATGCAGTACGGGCAGCGCGTATGGAACTTGCAGCCCTTAGGAGGATTTGCAGGGGACGGAATACTTCCCTCAAGAATAATTCTGTTCATCTTCGCCTTAGGGTCAGGAATAGGAATTGCGCTGAACAATGCCTTTGTGTACGGGTGAAGCGGATTTTTGAAAATGTCCTTCTTGGAGCCGTATTCGACAAGACTTCCAAGGTACATTACGCCGATAACGTCAGAAATATGCTCAACTACCGACAGGTCGTGGGAAATGAACAAGTATGTCAGATTATGCTCCCGCTGAGAATCCTTAAGCAGGTTGATTACCTGCGCCTGAATTGACACATCAAGCGCCGAAACAGGCTCGTCGCATACGACAAACTCCGGATTGAGAGCAAGCGCGCGTGCAATGCAGATACGCTGACGCTGACCTCCCGAAAATTCATGGGGGTACCTGTCCTTATGGAATGGCTGAAGTCCGCACTCTTCCATAATTTTGTCTATATAGTCGTCATATTCCTCTTTAGAAACGATGTTGTGCTGCTTGACTGCCTCGCCGATGATTTCGCCGACAGGAAGTCTTGGAGAAAGACTGGAGTATGGGTCCTGGAAAATAATCTGCATTTTCGGGCGGATTTCATGACGGATTTCCGCCTTGGACATTGAATAAATGTCCCTGCCGTTGAACAGAACTTCGCCGTCTGTCTTTTCGGTAAGACGGAGGATTGTTCTGCCTGCCGTTGACTTTCCGCAGCCCGATTCTCCTACAAGCCCCATGGTTATGCCGCGCTTGATGTTGAAGCTGATGTCGTCAACAGCCTTGACATAGCCTGTTACCTGCTGCATAAAGCCGGTTTTTATCGGGAAGTATTTTTTAAGGTGGTTTACCTCAAGAATGTTTTCATCGTTATGGACCAGTTTTTCATAATTGCCCAGTTCAAGAACTGCTTTTTTAGCCATTGTCGTCACCTGCTTTCTTCTCAAAATCCTCATATCTGTAACAGGTTACAACATGAGTGTCTGACAGATGGATTTCGTGCGGATATTCTCCGCTGCACTTTTCAACGCACATTTCACATCTGTCCTTGAAATAGCAGTAATTCGGCATTGCGATAGGGTTCGGAACCTTGCCCGGAATGTTGTAAAGCCGCTCGACAGGCTTATTTACAACAGGCTTGCTGTTCATAAGTCCGATTGTATACGGGTGACTTGGGTGCTCGAAAATTTCGTCAACAGTGCCCTTTTCAACAATTTTGCCTGCATACATAACGACAACGTAATCCGCCATTTCGGCGATAACGCCAAGGTCGTGGGTAATAAGCATGATAGACGAGTTGATTTTGTCTTTAAGGTTGCGGAGCAAATCGAGAATCTGCGCCTGAATTGTTACGTCAAGGGCGGTTGTTGGCTCGTCTGCAATAATCAGCTTCGGGCTGCAGGCAAGCGCCATAGCAATCATGACGCGCTGACGCATACCGCCGGAAAGCTCGTGAGGGTACATTGAATAAACGCCCTCGCTGTTTGCAATTCCAACCACCTGAAGCATTTCAATCGTGCGCTTCTTTATATGCTCATGAAATTCCTTTTTGCTCATTTTGCCCGCAAGCTCAGGCATAATGCCTCTCTGCGCCAGCGACTTTGCGTGAATTTCAATAATCTCGTCCACCTGCTGACCGATGCGGAAAACAGGATTAAGACTGGTCATCGGCTCCTGGAAAATCATCGAGATCTGATTTCCTCTGATTTTCTGCATTTCTGTTATGGGAGTTTTTGCAACGTCAATAACGCCGCTGTCGCTGGCAAAGCGGATTGCGCCCTCGACAATCTGACCGGTTGGACGTGCAACAAGCTGCATAAGGGAAAGACTTGTGATTGACTTTCCGCAGCCCGATTCTCCTACGATACCGACGGTTTTACCCTGCGGCACATTGAACGAAACGCCGTCAACCGCCTTGACTGTGCCTATATCCGTGAAAAAATATGTGTGCAGATTGTCAAACTCAACAACGTTGGAGGGATTTTTCATCACGGCTGCGTATTCTTCCCTCGGAACGTTTCTGCGCTTGCGCTTCTTTTCGTATTCCGCGGTTATTTTGCGGTTCTCCCTTGAAATCCTGCTTGATTCCTTGCGGGAAATATAATTTGATTTTTTGTTTCCTGCCATCTGAACTCCTCCTTAACGCTTCATCTTCGGGTCAAACGCGTCGCGCAGACCGTCGCCGATAAAGTTAAATCCCAGTACGGTAATAAGAATAAGGAAGCCCGCAGGAATCCATACAAACCAGTAGTTCGTCATTACTCTCAGGTTTGTAACGGCGTTTACAATGTTGCCCCATGAAGCGTAAGGGTACTTAACGCCAAGACCTAAGAACGAAAGCGTGGACTCTGTGATAATGATTGAACCGAGTCCCATTGTTGCCATAACAATAAGCTGCGGAATTACGTTCGGGATAAGGTGACGGAAAATTCTGCGGGAAACAGAAATGCCTGTCGCCTCGGCAGCCGTCATAAATTCCTGTTCTCTCAGCGATAAAATCTGACCTCTTACAAGTCTTGCGATACCCGGCCAGCTAAGCAGACCAAGTATAAGCATGAGGTAGTAAATTCTTATGGTCGGTTCAATTTTCATTGCGTCCATGATTGAACCGATGATGATATAAAGCGGAAGCGACGGAATACAGTTGAAAATGTCAACTATACGCATGATAAGGTTATCCACCCAGCCGCCGAAGTATCCGGCGATACCGCCGAGAATAACTCCAAGCACCGTTTCGATGATTACTACAACGAAACCGATCATAAGCGAAATACGTCCGCCGTACATAAGGCGTGTGAAGATGTCCATGCCGTTTGCGTCCGTACCGAGCCAATGCTCTGCGGAGGGTTCTTCGTAAATCCTGATAAGCTGTGTGCGCGTGGCTGACTTGATTTTGTAGTCGCCGTTTACGCCGCTGATTTCGTAGGTTACTTCATTACCGTTTTCGTCGGCAAGGGAGAACTCCTTCCTGCCCTCGTCAATCGCCTCCTGCACCGCAAGCTTGTAGTCAACGGTAAGGAATACGTCGTTTGATACAGGCTGTACGATAAGGTTGGTAATATTTGCGTAAGGCGCTCCGTTAAGGCTGACAATGTTTTCGCCGTCGATTGTTTCAATAACGTACTCGTTTCCGTCAGCTGTAAACTGCTTAGAGCCGTCTGCAAGAGCTGTTTCGGCAGCAGCCTTAAACTCAAAGGATGCCTTGTCCGCGCTGCTGTACATATTATAAACCATCTTTGACGCAACAGCGATGTCCTGCGCAAGAGAAACGTTGTAGAATTTGCCGTCGCGTGTGATTACATAGCTTACTCCGTCAATTTCAACCGTCTGCTCGCTGTTACCGATTGCCGCTGAAATAACGTCCTTAGCTCCGTCCGTAACAGACGTTTCCCCTGTCTGCTCGTAGGTGTAAATGCCCTTTAAGGCAGTAACCTTTGCATAGCTGTCAAGTATTGAGATAAGCTTGAAGCTGTCGCTTACGGTTGTGATTGTATAGGTTGTGCCGTTCACGTCAACCGTTTCAAGATCCTTTGTAACGGCGGAGGTAATCGTACCCTTTGCCGCTGCGGACAGATTGACGCCGTCTGCGTATGAGTAGCGGTAGCTGTTGTTTACGGTTGCGTTTGCGTATTCCTTCATTACGTCCTCGTAGCCTGTAAACACCTGACTTTCACCGTAGGGCGAGAAAATTCCTCCCACGAATGAAAACAGGAACATTGCTATGATGATGATAATACCTGCAATGGCAAGCTTATTTCTGAAGAAACGCTTCATAACCAGCATTGTCGGAGATAAAACCTTGACTCTGCGTTCATCGTCAAGAGCAAGCTTCTCCTCTTTTTCAGCGCTCCGGTTGTTTTCCTTGTTCATTCAGCCACCTCCTTAATTCAGTCTTACTCTCGGGTCAACGACCGCGTAGAGAATATCGGCAAGCAATGTTCCCAGCAGCGTCAGCACTGCCTGGAATACCAGGAAGAACATTGAGAACGGAATATCGCCGTTTGTCATTGCAAGGTACGATGTATAGCCGATGCCCGGAATCTGGAACAGGGTTTCGGTAATCATTGCGCCTGCGAAAAGGCTTGGCAGCGTACCGCCGATAATTGTTACGATTGGAATAAGCGTATTTCTGAACGCATGATAGTTTACAACGCGGTTTTCAGACAGACCCTTTGCCCGTGCGGTTCTGATGTAGTCGGAATTAAGTACTTCAAGCATATTTGTTCGCGTATAGCGCATAAGACTTCCCACGCTTACAATAACGATGGTTACAATCGGAAGAACATAATGAGCCGCAACATCCATAAACTGTCCGAAAGCGTCAAGCTGGTCGTAATATCTTCCAACCTTTCCGTAAAGGTCGAACCAGCCGAGCTGAACCGAGAATATATATTTCAGAATTGTCGCAAAGAAGAAGGTCGGCAGCGATATTCCGATTAGTGCAAATACGGTTACTGCGTAATCTGTTTTGCTGTATTGCTTTCTTGCGGAAAGAATGCCGAGAGGGATTGCAATTACAAGCTCAAGCACAAAGCTGATTGACGCAAGCGCAAAGGAATCCCATATTACCTCGCTGAACTTTTCGACAACGGGAACGTTGAACTGCCACGAATCGCCGAAATCGCCTCTTAAAGCGTTTCCGAGCCAGCTGAAAAAGCCCTCGGCAATACCCTTGTCAAGTCCGTAGATAACAGTAAGCTGCTCCAGCCATTCGGCGTAGGATTTTCCTCCGGGGAGCTGCGCCTTCTGCATGGCAAGATTTTCAATGTACGAGGTAGGCATACATCTGATAATTGCATACACGATGAACGCCACGAAAAACAGAATTACGATGCTTATCATTATTCTTTTGATAATGAAATTCCGCATTTGATTAACCATTCCTTTCCATTCTTTTCTCTGAACAATTCCTGTTCACAAGCGAAAAACAGCGTAATTTACATCATGCTGTCTTTCGTTAATAAACATAAAAAGCCCATCAATACAGGTACTGATGGGCTTTTATATTATTTCATCAGTTCATTTCGATCTTTTCGATTTCAGCCATCCAGCCGTAGTATGTTGTCATGTCCTTGATTACTGTGTCCATGTTTACACGCTCTGTGCTGAAGATTGTGCAGTCCTGACGCTGATATACAGGAACTTCTACTGCCCAGTCAAGAATGATGTCGAGGCATTCCTTGTAGATAGCCTTTCTGTATTCCTGATCGTCGCTTGTTCTTGCTGCCATAATGTCCTCGTCAAGCGTTGAGTCGGTAATTGCATAGTAGTTGTTGCCTGTGCCGCCTGCTGCGCCGACAATGTTGCCGCTGTAATATACCTGATACATATCAGGGTCGATTGTTGCCTGCCAAGCTGCGCACCACATTTCAATTGTACCTGCGCTCATCTTATCCCACATCTGGTTGCTGTCGGCAGGGTCGGTGATTGTTAATGTGATACCGATTGAAGCGAGCTGTTCCTTTACGGCTGTTGCAAGAGCGAATGTTGGGTGGTTGCCGTCACCGTTGCCGGGAATGAAGATTTCGTATTCCATCTTAGCGCCCTCAGGAGCCGCTGTGAACATACCTGTTGCTTCATCGTAGGTGTAGCCTGCTGCCTTGAGGTATTCAACGGAAGCTGCAAGAGCTGCTGCGTACTTATCGTCAGCGGACATATCTGATGTGTAGAGGTCAGCGCCGTCAACGCCCTTTGAGTAAGCTACGGAGTAGCCCTCGTCTGTCTTCTGAGGAGCTGCCCATGATGTGTTGGAAATAGGATAGTTGATTACTGTTGCTGTATCGCCGAAGTAGGAGTCAACCGCAAGGTCACGGTAAACTGCAAGCAGAGTTGTGAAAGCCTTTCTCAGGTTCTTGCTCTCTGCGGAGGAAGCGTCGTCGCCAACCTTGATTGTGTTTGCGTTAAGACCGATGTAGCCGTATCCTAAATAGTCTGTTGCATAGTGAGTGATCTTGTCGCCTGTAAGCTCGCCGTTGCTGTTGTAGCTGCGGATTTCATCGTAAGCCTGCTTGGAAGCTGCAGGAGAAGAAACGTCAACCGCACCTGTGCCGACAGCGGATGTGTTCTCGGACTCGGATGTTGTCTTGAACTGGAGGTACTTTGTCTTAGGTTCGCCAAGGAAGTAGTTTTCATTAGCTTCCATGTAAACGATCTTGTTTTCGTATCTGTCGAACTTGTAAGGACCATAGCCCATTGGCTGTGTTACCTTTGATTCAAGAACGGAAAGGTCGCCTCTGTCAAAGCCGAACTTGTTGTTTTCATAGTCATACTTTGACTCGTCGCCATAGTAGTGGAGCGGTAAAACGTTGATGCCTGCAATCTGATAGATAGCGGCAGCGTCATAGCCCTTTGTTGTAACTTCAACTTCGTAGTCGCTGATTCTCTTGATGCCTTCGATGCTGTTTACTTCGGAAGCGCTTGTATCCTGTGACGAAAGGTATGCGATTGCATATTCCTCCGCCTGAGAATCAAAGTATGCTTCGTCGCCTGCGTAAGCGTTTGCAAGCGTCTTGTAATCAGCGCCGTACTGAGCGATGATGTCCTCAACAACCTGTGCGTCTTCTACGCCTTCTGTGCTGTATGACTCGTCGATGCTGTATAATGCAGCAAAAAGATCCTTCTGAACAGGATATGCTTCTGTGTAAGCAGCATAGTCGTCGTTGCCGTAAAGTGTGCCTGTCCATTCGTACTCGCTTTCGAGAGTCGGACGGATAATGTTGTCGATAATGTTCTGCTTAACCTCGTCAGCTTCATAAGCAGCCGCAATCTGTTCGTCTGTCAGACCTTCAACGATAGAGCTGTTTGCGCGGTAGTTCTTCAAGCCGATAACAGGTGTTGAGCTGAATGTCAGACCGCCTGTGTATGACGGGTCGGCTAATGTGTAGTATGTGAAAATTACGTCGTCAATATCCATTGTTTCTCCGTCGCTGAACTTAACGTCGTCGCGGATCTTGATGTTGTAAACTGTTGTGTTTGTTTCCTTGTCCTGTGAAACGGAAATATCGGATACACCGTAGTATGTGTAGTCCGTACCGTTGTAGGAGTGTGTTTCGCCCTCGATAGCATTGTAAATGATACCGCCTGCACGATCGTTTGTCATAAGGCTTGGGTTTACAAGGCTGCCGATGTTCTGGTCAGGAACAGATTCTGCAAGTACTGCGTTGAACTTCTGGCTGAAGTCCTGTGATGCAATTACAAGAGGAGTTGTTCCGTCTGATGTGGACGCGCTGTCTGCGTCTGTGTCAGTGTTTTCTGCAGTTGTTGTTGTTTCGCCGCTTGCTGTTGTGCCTGCAGTTGTTGTTTCAGCGTTGTTTCCGCCGCAAGCTGTAAGCATTGAACCGCAAATTGCAAGTGCAAGAACTGCTGCAAGAGTTTTGCGTAATGTCTTCATTTTGTCCTCCGTTTATATCTCTTTTTAATTATATGAAAGAACAATCTTTCACAATAACGCATTATAGCATACTAATTGTGTAATGTCAACAAAAGTTTACATTGTTCGCCTATTTAAATTATTATATGTGATATATATAAAAACTATGCTATTTTGTAGAAATTAACAAAGAAACTTGTGTAATCCGCGAAAAAAATGGACAAACGCTTTCATTTTTGCATAAAATCTTCTTAACATTACCGCTTTTTTTGTTTAATTTTATTTGACAGCAGTTCCAAAAAATGATATGATTATATCAATGTGATTTATTTGTATATAAATCGCTTTACCGTGATAACATGGTAGCATACTATTATAATAGAGCCTTACGGAGGTTAAAATATGACAGACAAGAAATGCCCATCTTGCGGAGCGGCAATTCCCGACGGAGTTACAAAATGCCCCGCCTGCGGAAAAGAGATTTCCGCAGCGTCCAGCAGCACGCCAAAAAACGACAGCGAACATCTTTCACAGCAGCAGATAAACGAGCTTATGGCAGGAGGAGCAGTTGATATTACATCCTCTCCCGCTAAAGAAGCCGAGGAAAAGCCTGCCGAGCCAAAAACGGAAGCCGTTTCAGCTCCCGAGCCTGAAAAGACTGACAGCGGTGCGTATTCCCCCGACCTTGACGAAGCCAATTTCGACAGCCTTATGAACTTTGCAGCCGACTCGAGCAAGGTTGCCGATGAA
>CAKSIR010000083.1 GCA_934462775.1 uncultured Ruminiclostridium sp. | reverse complement strand
CGATAACGATTGGAAATCGTATGTGACGTATATTTTAGTAGATATTGGTCTTTTGTTGCTTATGCTATTTCTACTTTACATTACAGGCACAGTCACGATAGATCAAATGATTAACTATTTCAGCGGAGTGCGATGCTGAAAAACATGAAGCGATCAACAGTTGCTTATGCTTATATATTATCACTAAACGAAAGGTTTGTCAAATTATGTTATCTGAATTGATAAAATCCAAAAGAATTTCCTTGGGAATTTCTATTTACAGATTGTCCAAGATTACAAATCACCCTGTTTCAACTCTGCACCACCTTGAAAACGGGCTGATAAAAAATCCTCGCTTCGAGCTTATTATAGACATAAGCGAAGCGTTAGGACTTTCTCTCGACGAAATGAAAAGAGCGTATATTGCCCAAAGGGAATACAACAATTAAATGTTTGGGAGGTTTATATGAGTTTGACAAAACGTATTATCTTCGGAATAACCGTAGCCGCAATACTAAGTGTTGCGGCTGTTTTTCTAAGCGGAACACTGGACAGCTTTTTCTCCGACAAAGACAAACAGACTATGATTACTCCGCTGCCGCTGAGCCAATGCATAAATCGAATATCTGAGGTTGACAGCTGCCGAAAAATGTTTCTTTGCATGGAGGGAATTGTATTGCTGCTTGCCGCCTTTGTTGTAATAACAGAGGGAAAAAACTACAAAACCGAGCAGCTTAAAATTACCGATAAAATAAAAATCCCTGCTCCTGCAGGAGAGGGACAGCATGGCACTGCAAGGTTTCTTACAAAAAAGGAAATCAGAAAAAGCTCAAGCATGACCTCATATACAATAGATGAAGATAACGAGCTTATACAAAGATTGATGAGCTGCGGCAGGCGGCTTTATGATGAAGCGGAAAATTACGCTGCAAAGGATAATTCAATTGCAAAATACAGAATAAAAGTTATGTGGAAGCTTCAGGACTTGTGGTTAAGTCTGAAGCATAAAATCCCAATAAATTTCAGTAATTATTCTTTTTCTAAAAACAATAGTAATACGGCTTCAAAGCCAAATGACAACACATATATCCCTGCGGCAGGAATTGTTCTCGGACATGATAAAAATCATGGCAAAGAACGTTTTTACATGATAGACGATGATGTACATATTTTAATTCTCGGACAAACGGGCGCAGGCAAGTCAAGGAGATTGGTTATACAGTCGATTATGTCCCTTGCTCTTGCGGGAGAAAGTATTATTGCAACCGACCCCAAAGGAGAGCTTTTCGCCTATACAAATCAAATACTGAAGGAGCTTGATTATAACGTCATCTGCCTTGATTTTGAGAACCCGGAGCTTTCGTCGCACTACAATCCTTTACAGCTTGTGATTGACGCGGTAAAAGCAGGAGATATATCCAAAGCGCAATCTGAGGCATGGGATTTAACAAGCTTCATAGTGGAAAAAGCGGAACGTGCTGAGCCTATATGGACGAACGGCGAAATGTCAATTCTTGCGGCGGCGATATTGTGCGTTGTTTATGATAACATGGACAAGCCCCAATATCAGAATTTAACCAATGTATATTGGTTTATAGCTGAAATGTGCAAGGACGTTAAAATGGGACAGACCTCGTTTAAGCCTATCATAATGTATGTTGCTCAGCTGCCCGAAAATCATCCGGCAAAACCGCTGCTTGGAATTTCATCTGTTGCTCCATCAAAGACGGCAGGCAGCTTTTACACATCTGCTCTTACAACGCTTCGCCTGTTTATAACACAGGAAATATATAATATGACGAAAGACAGCGACTTTTCTTTTTCCGATTTAGGAAAGAAAAAATCAGCGCTGTTTTTTATTTTGCCCGACCAATCCACTAAATACTATCCCATCGTAACGATGTATGTATCTCAGATTTACAATGAGCTTGTGACTAATGCCAAACAAAACGGTAACCGACTTGCCCTGAGAACAAATTTTGTCCTTGACGAGTTCGGCAATTTTGCAAAGATAAATGGGTTTGAAACCATGCTGACCGTAGGCAGAGGATACGGAATACGCTTTAACCTGTTTATTCAGGATTTCAATCAGCTTACAGCCAAGTATCAGAAAGACGTAACAGGGATTATAAAAGGAAACTGCTCCACATGGGTTTATCTTGCAAGCTCAGACAGCGAAACCCGTGAGGATTTATCAAAACGTCTTGGACAATACACGACATCGGGCGCAAGCACAGGCAGCAGCACTCAGCGCAGAAGCGAATCATCGAGGAGCGTAAACGTCAACCTCATCGGCAGAAATCTTCTTACAGCCGATGAAATAGGACGTATCAAATCGCCGTATTTGCTTGTTTCAACGGCTCAGGAATACCCTGCTATAACCGAGCTGCCCGACCTGTCCCAATGTATATTTAACAAGCTGCTCGGACTTGGGAGCAAAAAGCACAATATTGGTTTCATAATGCTTTCACAGCAGAAACGAAAGCTCTCTGCAAGAAAAAGCGAGGAAGTTCAGCTTTGGGGCATTTGGAAAAAATACAACTTTAAAAAGGAAGGAGGATTTTTTGGGTGAATCGCATTTATTTTAAGCTGCTTGAAGCTGCCGGAGGGTTTAGCAGCAGCACGATAGCAACCGGAACGGCTAATTTGCTTACAGACATTCTTAATTGGCTGTATGTAATCGTTCCGATTACAGGCGCACTTTTCATTGCGTATTTTGCAATCCGCCGCAGCGGAGCAGAGCCTAACGAAAAAAGCGATTGGACTAAGAGAATAACAACCGCCGTGGTATCAACGCTTATAGGCGTGTTAGCGTCGGTTATTATCAATCTTATCGTCGGCTATTATGTAGCCGCTTAAGGGAGGAAGTAAAATGAAAAAGCTTGTCAGAGCCCCGCCAAGGTACACTTTCCGCTTAAAAAGTATATTCACAACTTAAATCAAAAGGAGAATCAAAATGAAAAATTTATTTGAGAAAATCAAAAATAAAAAGAACAAGATTGTTTTGGGAGCAGAAACTGCCTGCGCCGCAATGGCTGCCAGGCTGACCGAAACCGACGGCGCTTCAGAACACACAGATAAGGCTGTATGGATTATCGGCGGCATTGTTCTCGGCGTGGTTATAATCGGCGCACTGGTTTTTGTATTCAAGGATACCCTTATCCCGGCAATCACAAATGCAATCAACAATATTTTCACAATTGGCTAATTCTGAATGCAGGAGGGATATTTTATCTCTCCTGCTCTAATGAAAAGGAGCTGACAAATTGGTCGCTATTTTAATTATTCTTGGCGTGGCACTTATTAACAGTGTACTGTTTTTTGCCGATGAACTTCTCAATGGAATGTTTGATGTAGCGTTCAACTGCGTTGAAACCATTAGCAGCGGAATGTTTGAGGGTATTTTTACAAATCTGTCAATCACCTTTTACAGGCTTGGAACAGCGCTGATTATCCTTAAGTTTTTGAAAAAAGCATTTGATATTTATGTACTGTGGTCTGACGGAGATCCCGATGTTGAGCCAATCAACCTGTTGACTAATTTCATAAAGGCGATTGTTACAGCTATTTGTTTTCCGTATTTCTATGATGTTTTCGTAGACCTTGCTAAAGACGTTATTGACACCAGCTTCAATGACATCAGCGGATATATTTCAATTGCTGAGGCATGGGCAAACACGGCATGGCTGACGATAGGAATAACGCCAACGGTTTTCGCTTTGATATTCCTTGTTTGCGTAATAATTCTTTATTTCAAAATGCTGAAACTTGGTCTGGAGATTATGATAATGCGAATAGGTGTACCACTGGCTTGTACCGGACTTCTTGATAATGATAAGGGTTATTTTAAAAATTACTTAATGGTTTTTATAAAAACCATTATAACGGTGGTTGTTCAAATCATACTTATCAGACTCGGCGTTGCATTCGCAACAAATATAAATTTGGTTGATCCGTTAAGTCTGTTCTGGGCAATTGCTTGTATGCTTACGGCAATGAGTACGCCTAAGCTTCTGTCTGAGTTTATGATTCCATCAAACGGAAGCGGCGGAATAACACAGAAAATTTACTCGGCGGGAATGGCGGTAAATATGGTAAAGAAGGTGTTCAAATGACAACAATTTACGATATTATCAACGGTGTAAAAATAATCATCATACTTGGTTTGACGGTAAGAATTGTGTATTGCGCAGTGCGGCTGCAATATGAACAGCAGGAAGCGGAAACCTATAAAAAACGTATAAAGAACACACTTGTAATCGGAGTTATCGTTATGGTAATATCCGGCGTACAAACTTTGCTTGAGGGGTATTTCAAATGAATGAAGAAAAAGAAAAGCTGCATATTCCTTACGGAAATTCATGTGAAAAGGAAATTATGCCCGGTTTTGGAAAAAAGCAAATAAGACATTTCATTGTCGGAATCGTAATTACTGCTGCAATAAGCATATTGCTTTATATTATAACGCAAGCAGTTTCCACTCTGACAATTGTTGCCGTTGTTGGCGTATGTGCCGATTATATGGTAACACGAAAGGATATTTATTCGCAGTCCATAGTGGGGGTAATCGGTAACATGATAGCTTTCCGTGACAAACAGCAAAAATTCGAATACCGATATGACCTTTCATTTGAAAAGCTATGGAAAACGAAATAATGTTCGCTGTCGGGAAGATATTGACTATCGGATTTATGATAATTATATCTGTTACCGATATAAAAAAGCAAAAAATACCCGATTGTTACATTATGATAATTCTTTGTCTTTCGGCTTTCATTAACGATATTCCCCCGCTTGAACGTCTGTTTGGACTGATGATAAGCTTACCCTTAACCCTTTACTCCTGCAAAACCAATCGGCTCGGCGGAGGAGATATAAAGCTTGCGGCAAGCATGGGCTGGTGCGTCGGCATTGGTTATGCTGCATTATCATATTTCCTTGCGCAAACAGTATTTGTACTATCAACATTTCATCAAAACAATAGAAAATTTCCTTTTGCTCCGTATATATGCGGAGCGTTTTCTGTAATACTTGTAATTTCTGAATTTATATAAAGGAGAAAATAAAATGACAAAAAACAGAACGCTTATAGCTATTTTTTGCATTGTTTTGGCAGCGGCACTCTGCTTCGGCGTTGCCCCGCTAATAAATGCATTTTTCAATGACACCACAACAGCAGTTATGCTGAACACGGACGTAGCTCCCGGTGTTCAAATTGAAAGCTCAATGCTTTCCAATGTGACTATTTCTAAAAACAGTCAGGTTGAGTATATAACCGACCGAAGCGAAATCGTAGGTAAATTTGCAAAAAGCTATTTATACAAGGGAGTAATAACTCCCGCCATGCTTTCCGAAACCAACGAAACTCCTGAAAGTAAGCTGCTTTCGCTGAAAGAGGGAGAGTATGCAATGTCTGTTTCCGTTCAGTCCCTTGCAAGCGGCTTTGGCGCAAAGCTTGAAACAGGCGATGTCATTATGATAGTCACAAAGGACGATGACGGAAACGCAGTCCTTTATGATGAATTGGCAGCTGTTGAAGTAATAGCAACAACAAACAGCAGCGGTACAGACCTTGAAAATACGGCAGGCGGCAGCGATGATGATTTGCCGTCAACAATAACCGTTAAGTTAGTTGACAAGGCACAGGTTTCGTGTCTTTTTGAATGTGAAACGGAAACCTCGCTGCACGCTGTTCTTGTAACAAAGGATAGAGAAATAGCAGAAAAGGTACTTAGCGAACAGGCGAAAATCTTTTCGGAAAATCGCGGCGCGGAAATAGGAAACGGAATATTTGTGCCTGCAAAGGAGGACTAAAAGTGGAACACAAAATAATTTCAGTGTACGGCAACAGCTATGTCACTACCACTGCTATAAATCTTGCAGCACGAATTTCGGAAAGAAACAAGGAACTGAAAGTAATCCTTGTATCCATTGACCACACGACGCCAATTATGCCCATAATATTCCCCAATATCGATAATGCTCCCTCCCTCGGTGCGCTGATGAGCAGCCCTGACGATATGTCGGACGAGCTGCTATATCGCCATTTGCAAATCAACAGCGATAATGTCTGCGTTCTGGGATATGCAAAAGGGGAGAATGTTTATTCCTATGCCGCTCCGGCTGACTATAAAATGGACGATTTATTCATTTATCTCCGCAACATTGCAGATATAACACTTGTTGACTGTATGTCAAACATTGCAGCTCATAAATTTTCCGCAAAGTCCATTATAAACGCAGACAAGGTTGTAAATCTTGTATCTGCCGATATTTACGGGGCGTCCTTTTACGAATCACAAAAGCTTTTGCTTCAGGGAGCGCAGTACGGATTTCACACCAAATTCATGCGCTGTTTGACCGTTGGCAACGCATTTATAAACGATACTGAAAAATTCAGCCGACTGATTGACGATAATGTGGAGTGCATTATTCCGTACAGCAAAAAGGCGGTTGAGGTAATAAATACAGGCGCAGCTCTTTCTCACGTTGATGATAAGAAATACAATGCTGCTCTTGACACAATTATTGAAAATATACTCAAGGAGGAAAACTGATGGCTTTATGGAATAAAGGAAACAAGGAGCCATTTGCAGAAAGCGCAGCAAATGAAAACACTGCGTCAAAGGTATATGTAAGCTTTGATAATCTCCTGCATAAAACGCAGAGCCACATGGCGGAAACATACGGCGAGCGTCTTTTCGAGCTTGACCGCACCACCATTGAAAACTATATCAGGCAGTATATTCAGTCGGAAAAGATATATGTAAAGGAAGGCTCGGCTGACAGGTCGCTTAACGACCTTGTATCTGCTCTGTACGGAGAAATGGCTGAGTATTCCGTTATAACTCCATATCTGAAGCGTGATGATGTGGAAGAAATAAACATAAACGCTTGGAATGATATACAGATTATCCCCTCTCACGGCGAAACCTACAAGCTAAAAGACTCTTTCCGCAGCCCTGAACACGCCTTCGATACGGCAAGACGTCTGCTCCGCAACAGTAAGTCGCTGCTTGACAGCTCCCGTCCAATTTCAACGGGCTTTATCGGAAAAAACATTCGTGTAACAGCAATCAGCAACGATATTGTAGGTTCTGAGGCAGGCGTTGCAGCTTCCATTCGTATTGTAAACGCAAAAAAGCTGACAAAAGAGGATTTCTTCAGAAACGGAACGTGTACGGTTGATATGTACGACTTTCTCTCAACCTGCTTTATCGGCGGAATATCCGAGTGCTTTGCAGGAGAAACAGGCTCAGGTAAAACGACCATTATGGCGGACATAATGAGCAACTATCCTATCAACCGCAGACTTATTACCATAGAAAAATCCGTTCGTGAGTTTGACCTGGTAAAACGCGACGAGCATGGTAAGGTTATAAATAACGTGCTGCATCTGGTGACAAGAGAAAGCGACGATAAAAACAAGTGCGTCACGATGAACGACCTGCTTACGACATCGCTGACTATGGACCCTGACGCTATATGCGTTGCCGAAATGAAAAACGAGGAAGCCTGGGCGGCGCAGGAAGCTGCAAGAACAGGACACGCCGTACTTACCACTACCCACGCAGGCTCGGCGCACGGCGTCTATACAAGGCTTGCAACGCTGTGTTTGCAGGCGTATTCAAACATACCCTATGACGTAATTATACGCCTGGTGTGCGAAGCGTTTCCTATTGCAATATATCAGCACAAGCTCGATGACGGCGTAAGACGAGTTACAGAAATTGCAGAGTGCATTTATAATGACGGCGATTACAAAACAATTCCGATTTACAAATATCAGATTTCCCGCAAATACAAGGATACGGACACGGGAAAATATGTTATCGAGGGCGATTTTGTAAAAAAGAACAACATTTCCAACGGATTAAGAAACAGACTGCTTCAGAACGGCGTTGACGAAATTACTCTAAACCGTTTCATATCTTAAAAGGAGCATAATTATGATAAGTATGTTATACATGATTGCCTTTTTGCTTTTGTCGTTCGCAATATTGCTGATTTTGAAAATCACACCTACACAGGCAAAAAATGATTTTATTGCGCTTGCAAACCGTGATAGAACGCTGAAATACAAAATCGAATCGGCAACGGGTAAGCGAAAACAGGGCAAAATCGGACGAAAACTTGAAGCAATGGTACACTCGGTAGAAGTAACCCATGCTCAAAAACAGTTCGGCACTATCTGCACTATTACCTTTATTACGCTGATTATCGGCATACAAATTCTGATAATAACGCAGCAGTTTCTGCTTATTCCGATTGCGCTTATAGTCGGAGCGTTAGTGCCTTTTATATATGCTCAGACGGTGCTGAGCGCTTACAGCAAAACCGTTACAGATGAGCTTGAAGCGGCGCTGACCACCATAACAGCTTCATACGTTGCCAGTGAGGATATTATATCAGCCGTCAGGGACAGCCTTGAGCAGGCGCATATAAATCCGCCGGTTTCCGATGTATTCAAGCATTTTTTGTCGCGCACTCTTATCAACAGTAACATAAAGCTTGCCATACTTATGATGAAAGACGAGATTGACAACTCTATTTTCCATGAGTGGTGCGACACGCTGGCAGCTTGTCAGGACAATATTTCTTTGAAATACATCCTGCAGCCCTGCGTTGACAAATACTGCAACGAGCGCATAGTAAATGCCGAGCTTGAGGCGGATTTGGCTGCTGAACGACGTTCGTTTTACCTTATGGTCTTTCTTGTGGTTGTGAATTATCCGCTGATATATATGCTCAATGCGGAATGGTTTGAACTGCTTGTAACAACACCTGCGGGACAGATTGTAACAGGAATTGTTGCGGTAATTGTGCTTTTCTGCGTGTTAAAAGCACGCAAGCTCACGCAGCCTATTAAATACAAGCGTTAAAAAAGGGGGTAAATATGGCAAATATAGTTTTTGCAGTATTTTATATACTGCTTTTCCTTTGCGCCGCAGTTGCTTTTTACAATATTCTGAAAATAATACTTAAGGTTCCCGACGAAAGAGTTTCAAAAGCCTTGGCAGGTGCTTTATCTGAGCCTGCCGAGCCGTTTTTAAAGCGTTTCAATTATAACATAGCCATAAGCTTATCGCGCTTCATCACTATAAATCCATATAAAAAGGAACGCTTGGCTACAAGCCTGATGATTGCACATCTCAATATTTCTCCCGAATTATACACGGCGAAAACCCTCGTTCCGCTGATTGAATGTGCAATACTTGCCTTACCTGCAGCGATTATCTCTCCGTTCTTCAGCTTTGTGCTTATCGGTATAGGAATTTGGCTTATGTCGAGAGAAAAGAACAGGATTAAATGGCTTATTGAAGAAAAGCAATCACAGATTGACGCAGACCTCCCCCGCTTTGTAACGTCAATAGTCAATGAGCTTGAATACACTCACGATGTTCTTACGCTGCTTGAAAAGCACAAGGACGATTATTCGGAATATTGGTCCTATGAAATGGGAATTACCATTGCCGATATGCGGACAGGCAACTATATAGCGGCATTGCAGCGTTTGAGAAGCAGGGTTATGTCCCAAAATCTGAACGATGTGGTAAACGAATTGATAATGATGTCGCAGGGATATGATACGGTAAATTCATGGCATACGCTTGAGGTCAGATTCAGAGAGCTTGGTTTGCAGGAACTCAGAAAGCAGGCGAAGCTTATTCCTGACAAGGTACATAATCTCTCGCTGCCTTTAATACTCGGTATGCTGTTAATTTATGCGGTCGTATTAGGCTCGCTGCTGATCAACAGCATAGGAACGCTCACAGCCATGTAAGATAGGAGGTCAAAAATGAAAAAGCTTTTTAAAGCACTTTCGTCAAAAAAAGGCTCGGCGCACATCGAGGCCTGCGTCGGACTTGTAATACTTATGATGGCTTTTGCGTTCTTTATGTCATTTGCGCCTGTTTTTACAGCTAAATTTACCCTTGACAATTACGCCAACGAGCTTATTCGAGAAGCGGAAATTGAGGGTTACATTGGCGCATCAACCACAGGCGCACGTCTTGACAGGCTCAATGAAATAAAAGGACTGTGTCCGGCTGTAACATGGTCAAAAACCGGCAATGTTCAGCTCGGTCAGGAAATAACGGTCACAGTGACAAAGGTTGTCACTGTTCATTTCATGGGAACAATAAATTTTACGGTTTCAAGTACGGCTTCAGGGCGCAGCGAGGTGTATCACAAGTAAAATGAAAATATTAAAACGATTGTGCAACAATAAAGGATTTTCGTATGTTTTTGTCTGCGTTGTATTTATCATTTTAATGATGATTTCTGCATTGATTTTCGAATTTGTCCGTCTGAATACAATAGCTGCCAATATTCGCGAAAAATTTGAAGACGCGTTGGTGTCAATAAGCGTTTCCAACTACAACTCAACCTATGCGTCTAACCGCGACGGTTTCACAGCTGCGTACAAGTATTCATATTCAGACGGCAAATGGTCTGACAAAAACAACGTATCACAAACGAATATCAAGCAAACCGTACTGCGGTCTATGAATTACGGAGAAAAAAATCAGGTAACCGATGTTCGGAATATTAAGTTTGAGA
>CAKSIR010000082.1 GCA_934462775.1 uncultured Ruminiclostridium sp. | reverse complement strand
TTTCCTCCTCAGGCTCTGCTTTTTCGTTCACCTGTTCAGCAGATACAGAAAAAGCTGCGTTGTCGTTGTCGGCTATGTCCGCTTCTTCCTGTACAGCAATTACAGGCTCGGCAGGCGCTTCAACGGGAGCAGGCTCTTCAATTACGGGCGGAGCCTGCTCTTTCGGAATATCGGGAGGCGGCTGAGCGCTTGTTTTTCTCGCATTGTAGCGCATCAGTTCTTCGGTGTATCTGCGAACGGCGGCGTCAAAATCGTCCTGTTTCATATAATCATTCCTTTCTGAATTATGTTCATAAAAGCATATTCAGGAAGTCCGAATTATATGAAAAAGTTTTTCGTTGTGTAATTAAAAAAACTCCGCAGCATACGCACTGCGGAGTTCATTTATTCGTTTCACTGAGTTCAAAGCCGCGCCATTTGCTCGGCTGAAAGTCAAAATCAACTGAACAGCAAACAAAACTGTCTGCTACCTAGTCTTGATTTCCACTACCTCATAGTCGAATGGGGAAATCATGATTTTGCCGAGAGTTCTTGAACCGCCGTGCTTTGAGCGCATAAGTCTGAATGACGTGCAGCCCTGAATTGCGGTGGTAAGGGAGAACTTCTGAGCGTTTTTGGACTTGTTGAGGAATACCACTGCGCCCTCTCCGATCGAATCATCAAAACGTCTGAAAATTACATAATCCCTTGTTGCCTTGATAAATCTAATGTCGCCGCGGGCAAAGCCCTTGCAGGTGTGTCTGATTGCGGAAAGCTCTCTTGTAAAGTCGACAAGCTCAAAGTTTTCCGAACCCCACGGGTAAGTGCGGCGGTTGAACGGGTCCTTGTAGCCCTCCTGACCTGCTTCATCGCCGTAATAAACGCACGGAATACCCGGCAGGAAGAACTGAAGCACCATTGCGCACTTCATGAGCGTAATTCCGTAGACGTACTGCCAATCGGACAGGTAACGCTCCGACTGCCACTCTCTGTCGTGCCAGCCGACCTCCTCGCCTGCAAGACGAGTGATTGCGCGCTCGGTATCGTGGGTGGAAAGGAAGTTCATCAGCACGTCAACGCAGGGCTTCGGATAATGCTCAACAATAGTCATAATGCCGTCCACCAGCGGTTTCGGGTCGGAATACTTAACGTAGTTCAGAATTATTTCCTTGAACGGGTAATTCATAACGCTGTCGAGCTGATAGCCTGTGAGGTAACGTCTGCGAACGCCGTAGCTTTCCTTGTTGGACGCGTCCTCCCAGACCTCTCCGTAAATTACCTTGTCCTCGCCCTTTGCCTTTACCGCCTTGCGGAGATTATCGAGAAATTCGTCAGGCAGCTCGTCGGCAACGTCAAGTCGCCAGCCGCTTGCGCCTGCGTCGATCCACTTCTGCAAAATGCCGCCGTTACCGCAGATATACTCGGTGTAGGACGGATTGTTTTCATTTACGTTCGGAAGCGTCGTAATGCCCCACCACGACTCGTAGGTGTCGGGGTATCTTATGAAGCTGTACCACTCCTTGTACTTGCTGTTGGAATCGCGGTAAGCGCCTGTACTCTCGCCGTATCTGCCGAATTTGTTGAAGTAGATTGAATCGGCGCCCGTGTGTGAAAATACGCCGTCAAGAATTATTTTTATGCCCTTGCTTTCGGCGGTTCTGCAAAGCTGTCTGAAATCAGCCTCAGTGCCAAGCATCGGGTCTATTTTTTCGTAGTTGGCAGTGCTGTAACGGTGATTTTCGTGGCTCTCGAAAATCGGGTTCAGGTAAATAATCGTAACGCCCAAATCGCGGAGGTAATCAAGCTTTTGCTCAACTCCCTTCAAATCGCCGCCGAAATAGTCGTTGTTGGTTATAAGACCGTTGTGGTCAGGACGCCAGTCGGGAGTTTCGCTCCACCTTGAATGAAGCTTGCGGTCAGACGGGTAGGCAGGCTTTGTGTTGAACGCTCTGCGGCCCTTTGAAAAACGGTCGGGGAAAATCTGGTACATTACGCCGCCCTTGAGCCATTCGGGAGTGGTAAGTCCCTGCTTGTAAACAGTGAGCTGAAACAGCTCCTCGCCCTCAAATATACCCTCGCTTGCGCCGTGGCGCTTGATGTAGCGGCGGTTGCCGTTAAGCGTCAGCACAAAGTAGTACTGATGCAGACCTAAGTCCTGCGGATTGTGGATACAGGTAAATTCGTTATACTCGTCTGTTTCGTTGGTCTTTTCAAGAGGAATGAACTTCTCCTTGAAACCTGGTCGGTACATTACAAGCACAACATCGGTAGGATATATGTTTTTTTCAAAGCGCAGCGAGAATTTGCAGTCGGAAAACTGCTCCGCAGCGCCGAAAGGATATTTATAATCAGTATCAAAACAATCGTAAATGGGACAGTTCATATCGGAAATCCTTTCCCTTATATTTTTGCATAAAAACGGCATATTGCAAAAGAGCAATATGCCGTCGGGGGTTTATCAGAATAATCTCCAGATGTCGCGCGCGTAATCTGTTACTGCGCGGTCTGCTGAGAAAATGCCTGCTCCTGCAATGTTATTGAGGGACATCTTGTTCCACTTTTCTTTATCCTTGTAAAGTGTTCTTGCCTTTGCCTGAGCGTCCTGATAGCTCTGGAAGTCTGCAAGGCACATATACCGGTCAGTGTAGCGGATTGCGTTTGCAACTTCGTCAAACTTAGCGCCGTTGATTCCGGAATACATTCTGTTAATAGCGGCGGAAATAACCTGATTGCTGTCGTAAATGCTTTCCGGCTTGTAGCCGTTTGCACGGGTGATGTTTACCTCAGGCGTGCTCATACCGAAAATAAAGATGTTGTCGTCGCCGACCTGCTCATGAATTTCAACGTTTGCGCCGTCGTAAGTACCCATTGTAATCGCACCGTTGAGCATAAGCTTCATGTTGCCCGTACCGCTGGCTTCTGTACCCGCAAGGGAAATCTGCTCGGAAATTTCGGCAGCAGGCATAAGAATTTCGGAAAGCGTTACACGGTAATCCTCAAGGAAGATTACGGAAAGCTTTTCGTTAAGCTTAGGATTGCGCTTCAGCTCCTCGCCGATGCACCAGAGCATCTTGATAATCTGCTTAGCCATGTAGTAGCCCGGGGCAGCCTTTGAAGCGAAAATGTATGTCTTAGGAACAAAGTCGGCGTCAGGATTGTTGCAGAGATAGTTGTATTCTGCAATGATGTTCAGTGCGTTGAGCTGCTGACGCTTGTATTCGTGCAGACGCTTTACCTGAACGTCGAAAATGCTGTCTGTGTTCAGCTTTGTGCCTGTCGTGCTGAGAACGAACTTAGCGAAACGCTCCTTGTTTTCCTTCTTAACCTTTGCAAGACCCTCAAGAACAGCCTTGTCGTTTTCAAACATACGCAGTCTTGACAGCTCTGAGGCGTCCTTCTTGAAGCCTGTGCCGATTGTTTCGGAAAGGAGCTTTGTAAGACCGGGGTTGGACTGGAGCAGCCATCTTCTGTAAGCAATACCGTTTGTAACGTTCTTGAACTTAACAGGCTTATCCTCGTATTCATCGTGGAATACAGAATCCTTGATAATCTCGCTGTGGAGCTTGGAAACGCCGTTTACGGAGTGAGAAGCGTCAATGCACAGGTTAGCCATTCTTACCTGTCTGTTGCGGATAATCGACATTCTCTCAACTCTTGCCGGGTCGCCCAGTCTATTTGTAAGACCTTCGCAGTAGCGGCGGTTGATTTCGCAGATAATAGCGTAGATACGCGGGAGGATTCTCCTCATAAGGTCCTCGTCCCACTTTTCAAGAGCTTCCGCCATAACCGTGTGGTTTGTATAAGCAAATGTGTTGGAAACGATATGCCAAGCCTTTGACCAGCTGTAACCGCAGTCGTCGAGGAGTATTCTCATCAGCTCCGGAATAGCGAGCGTCGGGTGCGTATCGTTAATGTGGATAGCAGCCTTTTCGTGGAGGTTATCCAGTGTGCCGTATGTGTTCATGTGGCGCATTACGATGTCGCCTACCGAGGCTGCGCACATGAAGTACTGCTGACGCAGACGGAGCGCCTTACCCTCAAGGTGGTTATCGTTAGGATAAAGCACCTTTGTAAGAGCGTGAGCGATGTTGTTTGCACCGAGAGCGTTTGCATAGTTACCTGTATTAAATGCGTTCATATCGAACGACATGGACTGAGCGCTCCACAGACGGAGCTTTGAAACGCCCTCGCTGTCGTAGCCCGAAACGTACATATCATAAGGAACGGCGTTTACTGTCTGGTAATTAACGTGTTCAACGTGGTGATAATCGTTGTCCCAGCTTTCTCTGATTTCGCCGTCAAAGTGAACCTCGATTGCCTGATCGGGAACAGGAACAAGCCATACCTCGCCGCCCGGCAGCCAGTTATCCGGCAGCTCGGTCTGCCAGCCGTCGATTATCTTCTGCTTGAAGATACCGTATTCATAAAGGATAGAGTAGCCGGTTGCAGGATATGCGCAGGTAGCCATACCGTCCATGTAGCAGGCTGCCAGACGTCCAAGACCGCCGTTGCCTAAGCCTGCGTCAGGTTCTTCCTCGTAAATGTTGTCAATTTTTACGTCGAATGCATTCTTTAATGCCTTTTCAGCTTCCTCGTTCATGCCAAGGTTAAAGAGGCTTGTTTTTAACGAACGTCCCATGAGGAACTCCATTGAAATGTAGTAAACCTGCTTTTTACCCTGCGAGTTGTTCTTTGTCATGAACATATGGCGCTTTTCCTTAAGGTAGTTTACTACGATTTTGGAAAGTGCCTTATAGATCTGTGTGTTTGTTGCTTCCTCAGGAGATGTGCGGAAGTCAAACTCCAGAATTCCTTTGAGCTGACGTGCCAGCTCATCTGCTGTGTAAGGTGATTGCATAGTTTCCGTCCTTCCTTATGTCTGTGAATTTCGTTATAAATATTTTTTCAGCTTATATTATACACATATATTGGAACAATTTCAAGAAAAAAGTTAAAAATTATTGAATTTTCGTCATTTTTTAAGTTTCAGCACCCTTTTTACCTCGTTTGCAACGCCTGTTGTAGATACAATTAACAACATATCGTCGCTCATCAGCTTGGTTTTGCCTCGCGGAATGATAAATTCATCGCGTCTTTGAATGGAAATAATGTTGCAGCCGTCAGGCAGCCTGATGTCGCTCAGCTCTCTGCCGTCGTAAACGTAATCGCTCGGCAGCTTGACCTCAAACACCGCCGCTTTGCCGTCGTTCAGCGGAATAAGCTCCTTGATGCGGCTGTTGTCGACCTCGTGCTCAAGATGCCTGATAATAAGCTCCGTACCGGATACCACAATATCAACGCCCAGCTTTTTTAGCGCTTCAACGTTCTTGGGGTTGTTGACCTTTGCAACGGTTTTCGGAACATTGTACAGCTTTTTCGCCATTTGACAGATAATCAGGTTGGATTCATCGCGGCCCGTTACCGCAATTACCGCGTCGCAGTTCTTTACTCCAGCTTTTTCAAGGGTTGTGGCGCTTGTGCCGTCCCCCCATACGACCGTTGCGTCGAGAGTGTTTGCAACCTGCTTGCTTATCTCCTTGTCAGCCTCTACAAGAGAAAGGTCGTAGTCGTTTTCCGAAAGTGTTTTTGTAAGGTAGTAGCCGATTTTGCCGCCGCCTATAATTATCGCTTTAGTTGACATAGTTGCTCCTTTAATCCACTACCTTGGAGAATACCAGCGTATCTCCGTCCTGAAGAATAACGTTGTAGTTGTTCACCAGCTTGATTGTTCCGTCAGCATGAATGATTGCGTACAGAATTTCGTTGTCCTCAAACTCGATGTCAAGTATTCGCTGACCCACAAAGTCCTTTGGCAGCTTCGTTGTAAAGAATTTCAGCGTGTGGCTGCCGTACTGAAGGTATTTTTCATCGTCAAACTCGTCAAGGGACGTGATCAGCGCGTCAATCGTAAGCTTGGTCGGGCAAACGGATTTAAGCCCGAACGCCGTGTAAATATCCTCCTTCTGAGGGTCGAGAATACGGGTTATAACCGTAGGTATCCTGTAAATCTCCTGGGCAAGCTGCGCAACCATTATATTTATATCATCATCGTTGGTAACTGCGCAAACCGCGTCGCAGCTTGCGATTCCCGCCTGCATAAGGTTATCGTTGTCAAAGGGAACTCCCGTAAACGAAATTCCGCCGTAATCGTCCGAAAGATTGTCAAGCTCAGCCTGTGTCCGCGCAAGAACCGATACGTCGTGACCTCTTTTTGAAAGCTCGGCGGCAAGATTTGCTCCGACTCTGCCGCAGCCGATAACAAGTATATTCAAAACAACAGCTCCTCCCCTGTCTGAAAATATTGAATCTGGTCCTTAAGGCTGCTCTTCAGCAGCTCGTATCCCTTAAGTCCCGTGCAGTGGCAGGTGTAAATGCTGCCTATATCCATTTTTGCAATATCCTGCGCGGTTTTCTGTACAAAATCCGCAGTGCAGCAAAGATTTTTCACAGAGCTGCCCATAAAGTGGAATCCGCCGATTACCGCCAAAATGGGAACGTCCTTCCAAAGGCTGCGCACTGTGTTCAGAATGTTCACAATGCCGCAGTGGGAACAACTTGAAATAATCACGCAGCCCTTACGCTCGTCGTCGTTCGGGAAAACCACCGCAAAGGCTTCATGCTCGAACTCATCGCGCACAAGCTTGCCGTCGCGCTTCATGCAGAGCTGTTTTGCCTGACAGTACATGGATTTATCCATAACCTCGTTGGACACCATGTAAAAGCCCTTTGTGATCTGCGTGAATTTGTTGTAGAAAACGAAATTGTCGGGATAGTGCTTGTAAATCTGCTTTATCTGACTGATGGAAACGGTGATGAGTCCCGCCTTACAGCAGAAATCGCCAAGCGCGGCTTTTTTTGCATACACAACAGCGTCGCGCCTGCGCTTGAGAAAGGCTTCAAGCCCTCCCGTATGGTCGTTGTGATTATGGGAAATCACAACCTTTTTTACCTCCGACAAGTCAATTCCCATACGCTTGGCGTTGTCCATAAAGGCGCTTCCCGCGCCTGTGTCCATGAGAATTTTTTCGCCGTTATGCTCTATATATAAGGAAAGACCGTGTTCTGCACGGAGCTTTTCGGTTGAAGATGTATTTTCAATCAATGAAACTATGCGCATTTACGTTCCTTTCCCGCCGATTGGGCGCAGTCAACTGATTATAATTCTTATTATAGCACTAAACAGACTTATTTGCAACTTTAAAAGAGTACAATTGTTCTTTTAAAAAAGTGTAAATATTCTGCAAATTTGCCTTTAGGTATTATTGCACAAATATCGGCAAAAATCTTTGGTTAAAATGCCGCCCTTGTTTTGTAATCGATTTATGTTATAATTGTATTATCACAAAGGAAACAAGCGATACAGCGTGATTATTTCCGCTTTACCGCAATAAATACCAGGAGGAAATACCAATGAACTACGGTTATTTTGACGAAAAAAATAAAGAGTATGTCATCACCCGTCCTGACACTCCGTCGGCATGGGCAAACTATCTCGGTTCACCTGAATACGGTGCAATCATTTCCAACAACGCAGGCGGTTACAGCTTCGTAAAATCCGGCGCCAACGGCCGTGTTATCCGCTACCGCTTCAACTCTGTTCCGACAGATCAGCCGGGCAGATACGTTTACATTAAGGACGCTGAAACAAACGATTTCTGGTCTGCGTCATGGGCGCCTGTATGCAAGCCGCTTGACAAGTTCAAGAGCGAATGCCGCCACGGTACTGCTTACACAGAAATCACTTCCGAATACACAGGAATCAAGTCCTCTGTTCTCTATTACGTTCCAAAGGACGCTACATATGAGGTATGGAGAGCTACTATAACAAACAACGACAGCGTTGAAAGAAAGCTCAGCGTTACAGGCTACTGCGAATTTGTAAACGACAACAACTACGAACAGGATCAGGTAAACCTTCAGTACACGCTGTTCATCACACGCACATACTTCAAGGACAACTTCATTCTCCAGAAGCAGAACGAGATTTTCAAGAACCCTAACAACGAACGTTTCTTAGGCGTTGCAGGCGCTAAGGTAAACAAGTACTGCGGCGACCGCGACAAGTTCGTTGGCTGCTACCACAGCTACGCTAACCCTGTCGGAATTTCCGAAGGTCTTGGCAACGACCTTAACTACAACACAAACTCCTGCGGCGCTTTACAGTCCGACCTTACGTTAAAGCCGGGCGAATCAAAGACGCTCGTTTACGTTCTCGGTCAGAAGCCTGAAAACGTTGCAAAGGAAATCATCGCTAAGTACGAAGACGCTTCCGTTGTTGACAAGGAGCTTGCAGAGCTGAAGAACTACTGGCACAGCAAGCTGAACACCTTACAGGTACACACACCTGACGAGGACTTCAACAACATGGTAAACGTCTGGAACGCATACAACTGCTTCATTACATTTACATGGTCAAGAGCCGCTTCGTTCCAGTACTGCGGTCTGCGCAACGGCTTCGGCTACCGCGACACAGTACAGGATATTCAGGGTATTATCCACCTTGCTCCTGAAATGGCTTACGAGCAGATCAAGTTCATGCTTTCCGCGCAGGTTACAAACGGCGCAGGTCTGCCGCTTGTTAAGTACACCCACAACGCAGGTCACGAAAACACGCCTGACGATCCTGAATACGTTAAGGAAACAGGTCATCCGAGCTACCGTGCAGACGACGCATTATGGCTGTTCCCGACAGTTTACAAGTACATTTCCGAAAGCGGCAACTCCGCATTCCTTGACGAGGAAATCTACTACGCTAACAACGGCGAAAAGGGTACCGTTTACGACCACTTAAAGAGAGCCATCGACTTCTCAATGAACAACCTCGGCAACCACGGTATGCCTGCCGGCTTACACGCTGACTGGAACGACTGTTTACGTCTTGGCAAGAAGGGCGAATCCACATTCGTTGCATTCCAGCTTGTATATGCAATCAAGATTTTACGCACCTACGCAGTTGAAAAGAACGATACAGACTACATCAAGTACCTCGATGAAATCAAGGCTAAGCTGGACAAGATTCTGGACGCTTGCTGGAACGAGGACAGATGGATCAGAGGCTACAAGGAGGACGGCACGGTTATCGGTCAGAGAACCGATCCTGAGGCTTCAATGTGGCTCAACCCGCAGTCATGGTCGGTTATTTCCGGCTTTGCAAGCGAGGAACAGGCTGAAAAGGCTATGAACAGCGTTGAGAGAGAGCTTAACACTCCATACGGCGCAATGGTTATGTATCCGCCTTACAAGGAGTACGGCTTTGACGGCGCTCTTATGATGTGCTTCAACGCCTGCACAAAGGAAAACGCAGGTATCTTCTCACAGCCTCAGGGCTGGCTCATTCTTGCCGAATCCCTCTTAGGACACGGTGACAGAGCGTACAAGTACTGGAAGGAAGCCGCTCCTGCAACCTACAACAACAACGCAGAACACAGAGTTCTGGAACCGTACGTTTACGGTCAGTTCGTTGAAGGCAAGGACAGCCCGTTTGCAGGCCGCGCGCACGTTCACTGGCTCACAGGTACAGCTTCAACCGTTATGGTTGGTACAACAGAGGGTATCCTCGGTCTTAAGCCTGAAACAAAGGGTATCGTAATCGATCCGTCTATTCCGTCAGAATGGAAGGAATACACATTCACAAAGGTATTCCGCGGTAAGACTCTTAACGTTACAGTAAAGAATCCTAACGGTTCACAGCACGGCGTTAAGACTGTTACAGTAAACGGCGAAAAGCTTGACGGCAAGCTTATCCTTGCTGAAATCCTCAAGGACGTAAACGAAGTAGTTATCGAACTCTGAGTTAAGTCCTGATTTAAGTCAATAATAAAATCAGCGGTACAAAACGTTGGTTAAATCATTTTGTCCGCAGGGAATTCTCTGCGGACAAAATTTTTAGAAAGGTGATAGGTTATGAGTTTTCTTGACCCAAAAATCGGCGAAAACACCAAAAGCATTAAGCGCGAGCTGATTTTTGCCGACTGTGCAATTATAATTTTAGGCCTGCTTATGGTTATTTATCCGGGCAAGGCAAGCGAGTTTATCTGCTGGGCACTGGGCGTTATCCTGTGTATCTGGGGCGTTATAAGGATTATCCACTATTTTTCCTCCCCTGTTCACGAAATTTTCGGCTCCTTTGCATTGGTGCAAGGCGCCGCGTTTATCGGATTCGGCGTATTTTTCCTTGTTGACCCCGTTTTCGTTGCAAGCATTATTTCAATTTGCTTAGGCATTGTGCTGCTGATAAGCGGTATACTTAAATTGCAGTACACCTTTGATTTTATGCGGCTGAAAACGCGCTTCTGGCTGGTCGAGCTTATCGGCTCCGTTATCGTTATTGCACTGGGCGTGCTGTCGCTGGTAAATCCCTTCGGCGCGGCTGAAACGCTAATGCTGTTTATCGGAATTGCGTTCCTTGTAAACGGCGTGTGGGATTTGTTCTCGATTATTTACCTGTCCATGGCAGTCAAAAAGGTTATGAATGCCGTAAATAACGAGATTGAAAAGGTTCAGCTTGAAAACAGCGCAATCGATGTAGATTATAAGGACGTACAGTAAAATAAGCCTCCCGTTTTTGGCGGGAGGCTTCAGTCTGTTGAAAAAGTCAAATTTAAAGTTTAGGTCAAGCCTTTTCAAAGGCTTGCAGATTCCAAAGGCAGAGCCTTTGGT
>CAKSIR010000081.1 GCA_934462775.1 uncultured Ruminiclostridium sp. | reverse complement strand
ACTGTCGAAAAAGTCAAAATTAAAGTTTTCGTCCACCTTTTTCAAAAGGTGGTGGGTACTTAGGGCAAAGCCCTAAGCCGTCCTCCGCAGAGGACGGAATCCCTAACGCAAGGCGCGTTTTTCGATAAGCTGTCGTTCAAAATCCCAATGAAAGTCCGCACCGTTACGCATCGGCTTTTCTGCTTTTCAGCTTTCTGTAAATTTCATATCCCACCGTGCCTGCAATCAGCAGTATGCTGATAAACTGCGAGGTGGAAAGACCGAAGATAAAGCCTCTGTACTCATCGCCGCGGAGAAATTCAAAGCAAAATCTGCCGATAGGGTACACGATTAGGTACACGCTGAGTAGGTGGGTTTTCAGCCTGTTTTTGCTGAGCAGCAGCCACAACACAAGGAAAAGCGCAAGGTTGAAGCCTGCCTCGAAAAGCTGGACAGGGAGGCGATTCACGCCGTTCGCCTGCTCGATAAGCGCGTTGTGGAACGTGAAACCGAAATCGCTTTCGATTCCGTAGCAGCAGCCGCCAAGAAAGCAGCCTATTCTGCCGAAGCAGTGGAAAAGCGGGATTGCGGGAGCGATTATGTCGGTAAAGCCTCCGATGTCCAGCTTTTTCTTTTTCATGTAGATAAAGCCTGCGATAAAGCCGCCGATAAGTCCTCCGTAAAACACCGAGCCGCCGAAAATCAGCACCGCGTTGTCGATAAATTCCCCGAAGGATGAAACGTTGAACAGCAGGTAAATATACGGCGTATTGGTTATGCCGTAGAGAAGGTGGCCGCCAAGCAGCGCTCCCACTGCGCCAAGCAGCAGCGTTACCAGCATATCGTTATCGTCATAGCCCCGCTTTTTGGCGGTTCTTAGGGCGAAAAAGCCTGCCAGAAGCCCGCCGATTAAGGCAAGAAGCGTGTAGGTTCCGATGGTTTTTCCGAAAATATCAATTGTTGGATACATAATTCACCTAAAAATAATACCCATGTAATAATACATGGGTATCGGTATGTACTATTTTGTTAAATCAATAGCTTGCTGTTGCGCCTAATGCTGCAAGACCTGCAATTGCGCAGATAGCACAGATAACGCCGATTGCTGCGAAAGCCGCACCGATGATACCAAGTACAAGACCTGCTGTTGCTAAGCCCTTTTCGTTTTCGGCAGCTGCCTTACGGCCCTTAACGCCGAATACGATACCAACGATTGAAAGTACAAGTGTGACGTAGCAAACAACCGGAATCCATGCACCAACGATACCTAAGATACCGCAAACAAGTGCAACTATTGACATATTTTTTGCTGACATAGTATTTACCCTCCATATTTCATATTGTAAGCTAATTGTACCACCATTTACCCTGCATGTCAATTATTTCATTACAAATTCGTTACTTTGAACAAAATATTACATTTATTTTTTGCAGCTATCAACTTTTGTTATATCAACAAAACGCCATGGAATTTTTGCCCAGTATTCTCCCGCATAATCCACGCCTACACGCGGCTTTGTGACAACCTCCGCAGGCTTGTAGCCGTCGTCCTCCAGCCAGATTTTGTCAGAGGTCAGGAAGCTTTCTCTGTTAAGCGAGCGGTCAATGCCGAGAGCCTTGGTCAGCCTTGCAGGTCCCTCGTACCCCTCGCAGCAGCGTATAAGCGCTCCCTCGGGGAAATCCTTGGCGCCGAAAATAACGTTCACAAGGTTGTGCATACCGTAAACTATATAAACGTAGCAAAGCCCGCCCTCCTCGTAAAGCACGGAGTTCCGCGGCGTTTTTCCCTTGCTTGCGTGGCAGGCAAGGTCGTCTGTACCCATGTAACATTCGGTTTCGGTAATGCGCAGCTTTTTGACCTCGCCGTTTATGTTGGTGCAAAGCAGCTTTCCAAGCAGCCTCGGCGCGCCGTCAATTGCATGAATTTTAAAAAAATCGGCATTACGAATTTCCATGTTTATAAACCTCGTTTCGGCAGAAAATATAAATGCGGTAAATATATTTTATCACAATCACCGTCTTTTATCAAGAAAGGAGAACAAATGTGGACGAAAATGAAAAGCTTTTTCGGAAAAATGAAGAAAAAATTATGGAAAAGCCAATGAAGATAATTTCATTTAAGGCAGCCAAAACCGACCCGAACGGCTCATATACGGGAGTGCCCATAAACCCGTATGAACAGCCGATTCAGGACGCTGACGACCTATAATAACAAAAACAGCTATTACATTATGTAGTAGCTGTTTTTGTTGGAAATGAAGTATAAGAAAATGAAAAAGTAGGAAAAAACGTAATTGCCCGACCAAGTCGGGACTGAAATATCGGGGGAAGTGATATTTCAGTCGGGAGGTAAATCAAAAATGAAGATAAGATATATATAAATGAGATGTTTTTGGAGGAGGCTGTCGATTGCGGCAGCCAATGAAGATTTGAAACTAATTCCAAGGTTGAAATTCGGTAATTATCCATTCATCGTCCCCAACGGGGCTGAATGTCACATAATAGTCGCCCAGCGGCTGATTTTCGCTGGTATCGGTAACGTACACGTCGGTAATTCTGAATACGTTGTCCGAAACCGGCTCGATGAAGCTGTAACTGCACGGAATGCTGTTTCTCGCATAGCCGTAGGCGTAGTATATTTCATTGTTCACGTCTGCAAATGACTCGCTGAAGTTAATGCTGTTAAGCACTTCGTCGGTCATTATGCTGTGAGCGTATTCGTTTAAGTCCTCGTAGCTGTCAAATTCGGGCATTTCCACCTTATAATAGGTATAAACGCTGTTTGCAGGGACGTAAGGCTCGGAGTCAAGGTCAAAATCCACTTCCGCAAGTCCCGTTGAAATTTCGGCAAGGCTGTACGCCTTTATGAGCATTTCCGCCTGACCTGCCGTTAAGCAGTCGGGAACGTTGAATTCGCCCTTTTCAATGCCGTCCATGTCAAGGATTTTTTCCTCGGGAATTTCGTCAATAACGGGAGCGGTATAGCCCTTGCCGCGCTCTATATATGAAAGCAGCTCGGTAAGTCGGCTTGACGAGGGAATGTAGAAATATTGTCCCTCGGTTTTTACAAAATATTCATTGGATTCGCCGACGTAAAGGGAAACACTGTAAGAGCTTCCGTTATTTGCGGTGAAAGCAATGGGTCTTTCGGCAAACCCCCTGTCCTCAAAGGAATCGCACCGTATAAGCTGAACATATTCAAAGGCGCTTATAATGCGGTCAATGTAGTTTTTGTCGGCAATTTTGCCGCCGTCTGCGGTAATAAGGGAAACATCGCTGCTGTAAACCGCGCCGCTCAGTCTGAAATAATCGGAGTATGGCAGGTTTTCAACGCTGAACATTTCGCACTCACCGTCATTATCGGTCAGCATAAAGTCTGCGGTTTTTGTAATTCTGCGGCTGTCGTAAACGCCTGTATCGGTGTATTCCTCGTACACGTCAAAGGTTTTCACAATGCGGTAAAGTCCACTGCTCAGGTTAAGGCTGCCGAAATCGAAGGTGCGTTTCGCTTCCGAAAGCCTTCCGCCTGAAACAAGCTGGAACGTGCCGTCCTCGGCAAACGAGGCGTCAGTTACCTTGTACCATTCGCCGCCTCTGTATTTTTCAAGGGTGAAATCGCTGCCGGAGGTAATGTTCACGGTGCGGTCGGCAGCGGCGGAATTATATGTGAAGTCAGCGGTTATTGTTCCCGCCGACAGTTCGGCGTTGTCAATGTTTATGTTAAAGCCGGGAAGCTCGTCGGTTTGCGATTCCTCATAGTCGGAAACGTACCAGCTTAACGGATTTTCAATATAGCTTTCTCGGATAACAAAGTCCGAGGCATAGGTTTCTCCGTCAACGGAAAGCACCAGTCTGTAAACGCCCTTATCGGGGAATATAACCGAAGCGTTGTTGTTTGCGGTTACGCCAAGCGTCAGCGTGCCGTAAATATTCTGCGGAGCTCTGTCGGATATTGAAATTGAGCAGCCGTCCGCATACGGAGTTATCAGCCATTCATCGCCGACTTTTTTTTCAAGGGTCAGCTCAGCGCTTTCGCCGCCGCAAAGGGCGTAGGAAACGGTGTAGTCTATGGTTTTCAGCGCCTCTGAACAGTAGCCTGTTTCGGACGTTGTGAAATAATTATACTGATCCTGCTCGGAAATATCCTCATCCTTCAGCGAAGATTTTTTCCATTTGGAGGTATTTCTCAGCTGCTCTGCCGCTCCGCTGTCGGCGCTTGTATCCGAGGCTGAAGCAGGCTTGTCGGCAGGCTCGGCGGTAACAACGATGCCGCTTTCGTAAACGGGTATCTGTGAGCTGTCCTTTATTGCGCCGAAGCCGATAATTCCGCATACGACCGCAACCGAGCCTGCAAGCGCAAGGGGAGCCGCGGGGAAGCGTATTCTTTTCGGCGAATCGGGCATTTCAATAAGCTTAATGCGGTTTTGGGAGGATTCGGTGCGCTGTGTGAGTCTTGATGAAAAATCGGAAAAATCCGATGTTGGCTGCTCTGCGTCAGCCTTTTGCTTTAAAATCAGAACAATTTCCTTTTTCTTCAATTTGCGCCGCCTCCTTCCGATAGAAGTTTCTTAAGCTTTTTCAGTGCTCTTGAGTAAACCGAACGGACATTTGCGTAACTCATTCCGAGAATTTTTGCGATTTCGTAGTGTCTTAGCCCCGATGAAACAGCCAGCGTTATTACGTTCTGTTCCGTTTCGGAAAGCTGAGAAATAAGGTCGAGGTATGTAATGTCGCCGATAACCGATTCGGAAATATCCTTTGAATCCGGCGTATCGGGCAGCTCCTCCTCGGGGGTTTCAAATTTACTGCGTTTTATGAAGTTCAGCGAAAGGTTTCGGGTAATTGTCATCAGCCACGCCTTTACGCTGCCGCCGTAGAATTTGTCGCAGTTTTCGAATGCGCTGACGAATACGTCCTGCATTATGTCCTCGGCGGTGCTGTGGTTTTTGACGATGGAAAGGCTGAGCAGATAGACCCTCTGCTTGTATTCGGTGTAGAGCAGCTGCAAGGCTTCGGATGAGTCGGAATCGCGGCTGATTATTTTTCCCATCAGCTTTTCCGCTTCGTAATTATTCATGGAGCCGCCCACCTTTCCTGCCCCTCTGTTATCTGTAACAATCCGGAAAACAGAATTGTGGCATTTTTTTTGAAATTTTTTAAAAAATTTTTCCCGGACTTTAAATCCGATTTACATTCACGTTGTATATTGTATCATATAACGGCGAAAAAGGAAACAAATTATTTTGTTTTGTAAAAATTTTCAGTACATATTATCAGAAATGCTATAAATTTGTTAAAATATTGTCAAATATAACAAAATTACAAATTTCAGTTGCAATTGACGAGAATTTATGTTAATATTAAATAAAATAATAATATGGCATACTGTGTGCATACACAAATTTTCCTATAAAAGGGAGTGAGGCTGTGGACAGCCTGGAATTGGCTTTCGGCGACAGCAAATGTATAAATATAAGGATAGACCTGACAAAGGATTTGCCTCTTACCATACTTACGAAAAATCCTCAGATTTCGAAAAAAGACAAGAAAATCAAGCTTAAGGACTTAGTGAAGGCGGAGGATCTTCCGCCCCTTGCGGATATGCTCAACGAAATCGTTACGGGAGCGCAGAAAACCCTTAACGCTCACTGCCGCGTTCAGTTCGGCGACGGGTACAAGTGGGTGTTTCTCTGCTGCGAAAGCAGGAGGGATACCTTTAACCGCAGCTTCCACCTGCTCGGTATAATGCTTGACGTATCGGATTATCTTGAAAGCACGGACGACGACTATGTTCTTGCGGAATTTAAGCGGAAGAACTCCACCAAAATATCCGAGCTGAACAACAACGGAGCGACTCTTGTAGAGATAATGGGCAAGGATTACCTTACCCGTATTCAGCACGCTTTCGATATGACCGAGGGCGTTGTGTCGGCGATTTTCGACGAAAAGGAGCAGCTTATCTGCACCTCCAAGCCCGACCAGCACAATTTCAGCATAAAAAAATACAGCTATGTGCAGCGCGAGATAATACGCTTCAATCACAAAACCGCCGCAACATGGGTTATCTGCTCAGACGAGCAGGAGCTTATCGACAAAAATTCCAACCTGCTTGAGATACTTGCGTCAACGGTTTCCCAGATTTCCAACGCTATGGTAGTGCTCTACAACGAAATGGAAAACTCCAGAAAAGCCAATCAGCAGCTTGGCGCAAACGTTGAGGAGCAGATGCTGCTGAACAGTATTTACTCTATTATCCTTGAAACAAAAAGCGCAAAGGGCGCGCTGAAAATGGTGCTTTCAATGGTAGGCGAATATTTTAAGCTGGACAGGGTTATAATCTTCGAATCCATGGCGGAGCCTTATGTAATCAAGCCGTTCATGCAGTGGGCGGTGAGAAAATCCTGCCGGTGCGACGAGAACGCCGCCTATACCGACAGCGAATACCCCAAGTTCCACGAGGAGCTTACATATTACGGAATGTATTTTTCAAGCGGCACCGACCACGAATTTAGCAAGCACGGCGTAAAATCCCTTGCCGCTTCGAGGCTGTCGGAAAGCGGCAAGTTCAGCGGCGTTATCTTTTTTGAAACGCTGGAGTTCGAGCGCAGCTGGTCGCAGTCCGACCGCCGTCTGCTCCGCAGCATTTCGCAGATTATCTCCACCATGATAATCAGGTGCAGAATGGACCTTGAAATCGAACGAAAAAACGCTCAGCTTGAGCAGCTGGCGTTCTATGATTCAATTCTCGGCGTAAAGAACAGAACCAAGCTTGACGCAGATTTGCGCGAGGCGCTCGAAAATGGCAGGAACGGCGCAGCCCTTACCGTAAAGGTAACGAATATGCGCTCCCTGAACGAGATTTTCGGACACGGCTACACCGACAAGCTGCTGAGAAGCATTGTCAGATTTGTTGAACAGATGGATTTCGCCGGCAAGGCGGTCTACCGCTTTACGGGCAGCATTATGATGATACTCCTTGACGGAGCGGACGGAAACGCCGCGAGGGATTTCTCGGAAATGTTCTTAGAGCGGTTCAAGAAGCCGTGGCTCATTGACGGCGCGGAGCATTACATGGAGGCGGGCGTGGGAATCTGCCTGTACCCGGTAAACGCCGCGACCTGCGAGGATATTTACAAGGCAAGCACTTTGTCCATGTACCGCGCGGTGGAATACGGAAAGAACAGCTACGCATTCTTTGCGCAGGAATTTGAACGTCCGACAGGCACCAACTATTACATCGAACAGCGCTTAAGGCAGGCTATTGCAGACGGAATGAAAGGCTTCGAGGTGTACTTCCAGCCTGTTCTTGACTATAACGATACAAAGAAAATTGCGTACTTTGAATCCCTTGTAAGGTGGAGGGACAGCGAGCTTGGAGAGGTCGCTCCCGCCAAATTTATCCGCCTTGCGGAGAATATGGGGTTTGACATCGCCATAGACACATGGGTAATTCCGCAGGCGTGCCGTTTTTGCAAAAAAATGCAGCAGGAATACGGCTACGAGGACCTTTGCGTAAGCGTAAACCTTACGGCGGGAGAGCTTCAGCACGCGGCGGTAACTCAGATAGTTCAGGACGCTCTTGAGGAGTCCGGACTGGACGGACGCAATCTTGTGGTGGAAATTCCCGAAAAGGCGCAGGTGCTTTCGTTCAGCAACACAAGCAGCGCCATCGGAGCGCTGAAAAAGCTTGGAGTGCGCATTACAATCGACAATTTCGGCAGGGAATATATGTCGCTGAACACGCTGAAAAACTCCTGCATTGACGTTATCAAAATCGGTCAGAGCCTGTTCACCACCGCCGACGACGAGTTTGACAGGACGCTTCTTGAGGCAATAATCAAGCTTGCCCACAGCAGGGGCATAAAGGTCTGCGCCAAGAAGGCGGAATTCAAGACGCAGCTTGACGTTATCGGCAATTACGGCATTGACCTTGTACAGGGAAACTACTTTATAAAGCCGCTAAAAGTAGAAGAAATTTACAGCGCTATCGAAAACACCGCTGATATGGCGGTAGGTATAAAATAGAATGACCAAAAAAGCCAAAGTTTTTTAATCAAAGCTTTGGCTTTTTGTGCTTAATAGTGAAAAAAGCGGAAAATATGTTTTTTGCTTGCAAAAACGATGTAAAACGTTTATAATAATACTGTATAAATATAGGGCAATCACCGGGAAAGCGTGTATATGAAAAGAGTGTTTGGTTCGGTTCTTGAATATATAAAGCGGCTGGATAAAATCCTGCTGCTGCTTTGCATTGCGGCAAGCGTTTTCAGCGTTGTTCTTCTTTATACGCTCTATCTTAACAATATCAGCGACTACGTTCAGGCGCGCCATTATCAGACCCAGATAATCGCCACTGCAATGGGACTTGGCGCTGCGCTTATAATTGCGGGAATCGATTACAAGTTCATTTCGAAAATATGGTTCGTGTATGCGCCCGTCTGTCTTATTTTTGTGCTGCTGCTGTTTACAAGCCTTGGACAGGGCGTCGAGGGCGCGGACGACATCGGCTGGCTGAAGCTCGGACCTGTTTCCTTTCAGCCCTCGGAGCTGCTTAAGGTTGCGTTTATAATGACTTTCGCCACTCACCTTGCAAAGGTGGGCAAGAAAATGAATCAGCTGCCGCATTTTATACTGCTCTGCATTCACGGGCTTTTCCCGACGCTGATTATCGCAAAGCAGGGCGACGACGGCTCGGCGCTGGTTTTCCTGTTTATTTTCATCGCGATGATGTTCGCTGCGGGGCTTTCGTGGAAGTACATTCTGGCAGGCGCAGCAAGCGTTCCGCTGATTATCTACGTTATGTGGAATTACGTAATGCAGCCTCATCAGAAAAAGCGCTTTCTGGTGCTTTTCGACCCTGAGGTTCAGGCGTCGGAAATGCTTGGGATATACAATCAGCAAAGGCTCGGCAAAATCGCTCTCGGTTCGGGGCAGCTTACGGGAAAGGGGCTGCTTGGCGGCAGCTACACCTACGTTTCGGAAATCCAGACCGACTTCATCTTTTCGTACATCGGAATGACGCTGGGCTTTATCGGCTGCGTGGCGACGGTGGCGCTGCTTCTTGCAATATGCGTGAAGATACTTTCCGTTGCAAGCGGCGCAAAGGATCAGCTTGGCAAGCTTATCTGCATAGGCGTTTTCACGGTGGTGGCATTCCATTCGGTAGTCAATATCGGCATGGTGCTGTGCGTTGTGCCGGTTATCGGTATCCCGCTGCCGTTTATCAGCGCAGGCGGTACGTCGGTGCTGTCCCTTTATGCAATGGTGGGACTGGTCATGTCGGTGTACGCTCATAATACAAGAAAATATCATATGTTCTATACGGAAAAAGACTAACAAAAGAAAGGAAAAAAACATGGCAAAACCACAGATTTCATCACTGGAGCTGCTTTACACGGCAGAATGTGCCGAATCGCAGAAGAAGCGCTACGAAAAGGCTTTAGAGGGCTTTGAGAGCCATTTCGGCGTTCCAACCTCGTACCGCGTGTTCTCCGCTCCGGGAAGAACCGAGGTCGGCGGCAATCATACCGACCACAACCACGGCAAGGTGCTTGCGGCAGGCGTAAACCTTGACGTAATCGCAATTGTTGAGCCTGTGGAGGCAAACAAGATCGTTGTTCAGTCAGAGGGCTTTGACGAAAACGCGGTCTACACAGATCAGCTTGACGTTGTTGAAAGCGAGAAGAACACCGCAAACGCTCTTATCAGAGGCGTTGTTGCCGGCTTTAAAAACGAGGGCTACAACGTAGGCGGCTTCAAGGCGTACACTACGTCAAACGTTCTCAAGGGCTCGGGACTTTCCTCCTCGGCGGCTTTCGAGGTACTTATCGGAACTATTCTTTCCCACCTCTATAACGGCGGAAAGGTAAATCCTATCAAAATCGCTCAGATTGCGCAGTATGCGGAAAACGTATATTTCGGCAAGCCAAGCGGACTTATGGACCAGATGGCAAGCTCAGTGGGCGGATTTGTCGCAATCGACTTCAAGGATACCGAATCCCCCATTATCGAGAACATCGACGTTGATTTCGCAAGCTTCGGACACGCTCTCTGCATCGTTGACACAAAGGGCGACCATGCCGACCTTACTCCCGACTATGCGGCAATTCCCGCTGAAATGAAAGCGGTTGCAGGACATTTCGGCTGCCAGTATCTCCGCCAGATATGCAAGCAGGACATTATCCTCAACATCAACATTTTAAGAGAAGAATTCGGCGACAGAGCCGTGCTTCGTTCGCTCCACTTCTTTGAGGAAAACAACCGTGTGGACAAGCTGGTTCACGCTCTCAAGACAAAGGACTTCGGCGCGTTCCTCGATTCGATAAACGAAAGCGGCAACTCCTCCTACAAGTACCTCCAGAACGTTTTCTCAAGCAGCGACGTTACTCATCAGGGACTTGGCATTGGTCTTAACATTGCTGAATATTCCCTTGCAAGAAAGGGCGCGTCAAGAGTTCACGGCGGCGGCTTTGCAGGCACGATTCAGGCGTTTGTGCCTTTCGAAATGCTGAAGGAATTCAAGATGAACATGGAAAAGGTGTTCGGTGCAGAATCGTGCCATGTACTGAATATCAGACCCGTGGGCGGCACAGAGGTAGACTGGCATAAATAAAATCTCCCCCCGCTTCGGGGGGAGATGCAGACTGTCGAAAAAGTCAAATTTAAAAGTTTTCGTCCACCTTTTTCAAAAGGTGGTGGGTACTTAGGGCAAAGCCCTAAGCCGACTTCCGCAGAAGTCGGAACACCCCAATATAAAGCGCTTTTTTGCAGGGGTGTGGGGCGCTTTTTTCAAGAAAAAAAGCGCCCCACAAGTGAAAAATT
>CAKSIR010000080.1 GCA_934462775.1 uncultured Ruminiclostridium sp. | reverse complement strand
GTCATACTGATGTAAAAAGCCGATAGAATCCATCAGGTCGTTATACATATTATTTCTCACTTTCCTTAAAGTATTTGTACAAAATCATAGGATAATTTTATTATATCTTTTTTGAATATAAATTTCAACCTATTTTTCGAAAAAATTACGAAATTTGCGGTGCTGTCCCGAAATATCGTTTTATAGCATAAAAAAAGTGGGTATTGCACCCACTTTTTGTTATTTATTACTATGTAATCTGCAATTGCTAATTACTTTTTGTTTGTAAAGCCTTCCCAGTCCTTTAAGAAACGTTCGATTCCGTTATCTGTCATCGGGTGCTTGAGCATCTGAAGAAGTACGTTCATCGGAACCGTTGCGATATGGCAGCCAAGTCTTGCAGCGTTTGTAACGTGGATTGGATTGCGGATAGACGCAGCGATGATTTCCGTATCAATGTTGGAAGCGTCGAAAATTTCAACGATTTCTTCAATAAGATTCATGCCTTCCATGCCGATGTCGTCAAGTCTGCCGAGGAACGGGCTTACGAATGTAGCGCCTGCTCTTGCTGCAAGAAGCGCCTGTGCAGCTGAGAAAACAAGAGTTACGTTTGTTTTTATTCCTTTTGCTGTAAGAATCTTGCACGCCTTTAAGCCCTCTTCGCACATCGGGAGCTTGATAACGATGTTCTTGTTGATGGCTGCCAGCGGTAATGCTTCCTCAACCATCTTGTCAGCTTCAAGGGAGATAACTTCAGCTGAAATAGGACCGTCAACGATTGACGCAATTTCAGTTACAACTTCCTTGAAATCTCTGCCTTCCTTTGCGATAAGGGACGGGTTTGTTGTAACGCCGCAGATAATTCCCATATCGTTTGCACGTCTGATGTCAGCAACATTGGCTGTGTCGATAAAAAGTTTCATTTCTCTGTCTCCAATATGTTATTTATTGCACAAAAATGTGTAGCGGATTAAAGCTGAGCAAGCTCTTCAAAGCAGCCCTTCATTGCAGGATACAGCTTTCTGTAAAGCTGATATACCCTTTCGTACTTAGCCGAGTTTTCCTTGATAGGCTGCTGAATTTTCTCGGGCAGAATAACAGCCCTGCAAGCCTCAGGAACGCTCTTGTATATGCCTGCGCCAACTGCGGCAAGAAGCGCAACGCCAAGCGCCGGACCTTCCTTGTTCTGCGTTGTTTTTACAGGACACTCGTACAAGTCGGCAAGCATCTGACGCCACAGCGGAGATGATCCGCCGCCGCCGCAAGCCATCATGTCGCTTACGCTGATGTCCATTTCTCTGATTACCTCAACGCAGTCGCGGAGCGAATAAGAAACGCCTTCCATTACGGCTCTTATCATGTCGCGCTTTTTATGCATTGTGGAAAGTCCCACGAAAGCGCCTCTTGCGTTAGGGTCAAGATGAGGCGTTCTCTCGCCGTTTAAGTATGGCATATAAAGCAGACGGTTTGCGCCAATCGGCACTTCCATTGCTTCCTTGTCTGTTAAATAGTATGGATCAACGCCCATATTTACAGCTGTTTCCATTTCGCTCCAGCAGAGGTTATCCCTGAACCATTTCAGCGAAAGACCTGCGCTCTGTGTAACGCCCATAACGTGCCAGCAGCCCGGTACAGCGCAGCAGAAGGTATGCACTCTGCCCTTTTTGTCTATGGAGATGTCCGATGTATGTGCGAAAACAACGCCGCTTGAGCCGATTGTAGTGAACGCCTTTCCGTCTTCGACAACGCCTGTTCCGACAGCGGCAGCGGCATTGTCGCCTGCGCCGCCTACTACGATTGTTCCTGCCTTTAAGCCTGTAAGCTTGGCAACCTGCTTTGTGATCTCGCCTGTGATTTCAGGAGATTCATAAACCTTGGCAAGGAGGGATTTGTCAATTCCGAGCTTGTCCAGAACCTCGTCCGACCAGTCACGCTTCGGAATGTCAAGAAGCTGCATTCCTGACGCATCGGAAACCTCGGTAGCAAACTCGCCTGTGAGCATGAATCTTATGTAATCCTTAGGCAAAAGTATGTGACGGCACTTTTCATAGTTTTCAGGCTCGTTGTTTTTTACCCACATGATTTTTGCGGCTGTAAAGCCTGTGATTGCAGGGTTTGCGGTAATTTCAATAAGTCTGTCTGCGCCTACCTTGTCTGTGATTTCAACGACTTCCTTGGCTGTACGTTGATCGCACCAGATAATGCTTTTTCTGATAACCTTATTTTCAGCGTCAAGCATTACAAGGCCGTGCATCTGACCTGATAAGCCGATACCCTTGATTTCGTCTGCGGAAACGCCGCTGTCGCCGATAACGTCCTTGATTCCGTTTACGGCTGCATTCCACCAATCGGCAGGATCCTGCTCTGCATAGCCGTTCTGCGGAGTGTAGAGCGGATATTCATAAGTTGCGGAAGAAACAGGTACGCCGTCCTCGCTGAAAAGCACGGTTTTGGTTCCCGATGTTCCGATGTCAACGCCTAAAATGTAAGCCATAGTTATTTGTTACCTTTCACATATTGAATTGTCTGTTTAGGGTTAATCGTTTTCATTTATAGCTGAACGCAACCGACTGCCGAAAACCGACTTTTAAGTTCTAACTTAAATCATCTTTATTCTAATATAAACCTTGTCTTTTGTCAATAGTTTTTTAGAGCTTTTGCACAAAAAATATTTTGTCCCGATTATTGACTTTAAACGGAAAAATAGTATAATAATAGAAAAGAAAGTTTGTGTAAGGAGAAATAAAAATGGCAAAACGCAGAATAGGAATACTTACAAGCGGCGGCGACTGCCCCGGTCTTAACGCTACAATAAGAGGCGTTGCAAAGGGCTGTTACAATCTTCTCGGCGAAGATAAGGTTGAGATTATCGGGATACAGGACGGCTACCACGGACTGATTCACAACGAATGCAGACTTATGAAGCCGTCGGACTTCAGCGGCATTTTAACACAAGGCGGCACGATTTTAGGCACCCGCAGAACTCCTTACAAGCTTATGCAGGTTGTTGAGGACGACAAAATCGACAAGGTTGCGGAAATGAAAGCAACCTACAAGCAGCAAAAGCTTGACTGCCTGCTCACACTCGGCGGAAACGGAACTCACAAGACCGCAAACCTCCTTTCGGAAGAGGGGCTCAACGTGATCGGTCTGCCTAAAACTATCGACAACGATATTTGGGGAACGGACGTAACATTCGGCTTCCATACAGCCGTTGACATCGGCACTGAGGTGCTTGACCGAATCCACACCACCGCAACTTCCCACAGCCGAATCATGGTTGTTGAAATAATGGGCAACAAGGCGGGCTGGCTCACACTTTATACAGGCGTTGCAGGCGGCGCCGACATTATACTCATTCCCGAAATCCCATACGATATTGAAAAGGTTGCAAAGGCGGTTGAAAAGCGTGCAAATTCAGGCAAAACATTCTCTATCGTTGCGGTAGCCGAGGGTGCAATGAGCGTTGAGGAATCCAAGCTCAAGAAAAAGGAACGCAACAGGCTTCGCGCGGAAGCTGGAGAAACAACCGTTACAAACCGCATTGCAAAGCAGATTGAGTCAATGACGGGATACGAAACAAGAACGGTTGTTCCGGGTCACATTCTTCGCGGCGGCAGTCCGTCCGCATACGACAGGGTTCTCGCAACCAAGTTCGGCGCAAAGGCAGCAAACCTGATAAAGCAGGAAAAATACGGCTACACGGTTGCAAAAATCGGCAGTGAAATTTCGGAAAACAAGCTGTCAGACGTTACAATGAAAACAAAGTTTGTACCTGCTGATGACAAGGTTGTTGTTACGGCAAGGGACATCGGAGTTTCTTTCGGCGACTGATTCGGAAACAAATATCGGGCGGAGCAAATCCGCCCTTTTGTTATTTTGCAGGAAATTCGGCATATTTGCCGCGCCGTTATATATACTTTTAATAATATCACTGCACAGCCGCAAAAGGTATTGCGTTTTGCTGTGTTATATGGTATAATTATTTGATAAAGTTTACAGAAAATGAAAGGTTAAATATTATGGCTAAACAGCGTATAGCAGTTTTGTTCGGCGGTGCGTCCAAGGACCATTCCGTTTCACTTAAATCGGCATATTCTGTTCTCTGCGGACTTCCGAAGGATCAGTACGAGGTTATCCCCATAGGCATTACAAGAGCGGGACGGTGGCTGTTTTTCCCCGGAGAATATTCCGCTATTCCGGACGGTTCATGGGAAAACGACAGCGACTGCTGCTCTGCGGTACTAAGCCCCGACCCGATTCATTCGGGTATAATCAAGATTTTAGGCGACGGCGATATGTCGCTTCAGCGTATTGACGTAATTTTCTCGGTCCTTCACGGTAAATACGGAGAATGCGGACGTATTCAGGGACTCTGCAAGCTGACGGGAATTGCGTACACAGGCATGGAAAGCGACGCTGCAAACGCCTGCACGGATAAAATGCTTACCCACCTTATTCTTGATAAGGCGGGGCTGAACACTGCAAAATACTACTATATCGAGCGTGCGTCAATGAACAATATCGAGCAGGAGCTTGACAAAATCGAGCAGCTTCTTCCCTACCCGCTTTTCGTCAAGGCGGCAAGCTGCAGCTCGTCAATCGGCGCAAACTACGTTGACAACCGCGAGGAGCTGCTTGCGGCGATAAAGATAGCGTTCTCGCATCACCATAAAGCAATCGTTGAGGAAGCGATTTACGGCAGGGATATTGCGGTAGCCGTAACAGGAAACACCTACGGTCTTGAGGTAACACCTCTGGGCGAAATAATTCCAAACGACAGCATTGTTGACAGCAACGCAAAGTACATTTCAAAAACAAGCGAGTTCGTCTGCCCTGCCGGCGTTGAATCCGAAAAAGCAGACCAAATCAAGGCAATGGCGCTGAAAGCATATCAGGCGCTCGGCTGCAAGGGATACGCCGTGGTACACTTCACGCTCGGCGATAAAATCTACTGCACAAAGGTTTGCAACATTCCGGGCATGACCGAGGAAAATATTTTCCCGCAGCTGATGAAGGCGGCGGATTACTCATACGGCGAGCTGCTTGAAAGACTTATCAGCCTGGCAATCGAAGCTCGCGCTTAAGAAAGGAAACGAATGACTAAGGACGTTTATATAACCATAAAGACAGTTCAGAAAGCCGAGGACGAGCAGGACACAACCGAGCTTTTCACTGTCGGCAGATTCAATAAAGGCAGGGACAAATTTACTGTCAGCTACGACGAAAGCGAAGCAACAGGCTTTGATGGCTGCACTGTCAAGCTTGAGGTTACCGACGGCATGGTGACTATGACAAGATTCGGCAGCAAGGCGATGACTAATCTGGTAATAGAAAAAGGACGCAAGCACCACTGCCATTACGGAACTCCCTACGGGGATTTTATGGTAGGAATAACCGCTGACGAAATTCGCTCGGAATTAAGCAGCAAGGGCGGCGACCTCTATTTGAAATACACAATTGACATAAATTCAAGCTTTATGTCAGAAAACGAAATGAGTATAAATATAAAAGAGTGTACGGACGAACCGTTACAGGAAAGGATTTTTAATGAGCAATAATCTGTTTAACCCAATCGAATCCGCAAAATCACAGGTAAAGGAAGTAGTTCTCAATGCATTAGGCAGACTTACAGCCGAGGACAAAATTTCAGCCGAGCTTCTTCCTGCATTTACAGTTGAAATACCAAACGACATAAGCCACGGCGATTTTTCCTGCAACGCCGCTCTTGTTTCGGCAAAGGCGCTTAAGCAAAATCCACGCGCAATTGCACAGATGATAGTTGACGAGGCAGTTCTCGATGGAACGGTTTTTGACAAAATCGAGCTGGCAGGTCCCGGATTTCTCAACTTCTTTGTAGGCAAATCATGGTTTGCCGAAACGGTTGCGTCAGTTCTTGACCTCAAGGAAAACTACGGCAAAACTGATCTTGGCGGCAACAAGCGTATCCTTGTTGAATTTGTTTCAGCCAACCCGACAGGACCTATGCACATAGGCAACGCAAGAGGCGGCGCGCTTGGCGACTGCCTTGCCTCGCTGCTTCAGTATGCAGGCTACTATGTAGAGCGCGAGTTCTATGTAAACGACGCAGGAAACCAGGTAAACAAGTTCGGTTTGAGCCTTGACATACGCTATCAGCAGCATTTCGGCGCCGATATTGAAATGCCTGAGGATTCATACCATGGCGAGGATATTATCGCTCACGCTGAAAAATTTGCTGAAATCTACGGCGACAAATATATGCACACCTCCGAGGAAGAGCGCAGAAAGGCGCTGGTTGACTATGCTCTGCCGCTGAACATTAAGGGGCTTGAAGAGGATTTGCTGAAGTACCGCATCAAGTACGACAACTGGTTCAGAGAAAGCTCGCTTCACAACAGCGGACGTGTAAACGAAATTGTTCAGATGCTAAAGGACAGAGGCTGCACCTATGAAAAAGAGGGAGCAATCTGGTTCAAGTCCAGCGAATACGGCGATGACCAGGACAGAGTTCTTGTTCGCGCAAACGGCGTTCCTACCTATTTTGTGCCTGATATTGCGTACCACTACGACAAGCTTGTTACCCGTAACTTTGATATGGCAATCGACATTCTGGGCGCTGACCACCACGGCTATATCCCAAGAATGAGAGCTGCGCTTACCGCTTTAGGCGTTGACGCAAACAGACTTAACGCTCTTATCATGCAGATGGTAAGACTTGTGCGCGACGGCGAAACAATCAAGCTCTCAAAGCGCTCAGGTAAGGCGATTACCCTTACAACACTCCTTGACGAGGTTCCGATTGACGCCGCAAGATTCTTCTTCAACCTCCGCGACGCAAATACCCACCTTGAATTTGACCTCGGTCTTGCAATTGAAGAAAGCTCAAAGAATCCTGTTTTCTATGTTCAGTATGCTCATGCAAGAATATGCAGAATTATTGAAAAGCTTGCCTCGGAGGGAATCGCGCTCGGCGATGTTCCTGCCAACAAGCTGGTTTACACTGAGCCTGCTGAAATAGAGCTTATCAGACATATTGCAACTCTCCCGACAGAAATCAACGAGGCTGCAAAGGAATACAACCCGTCACGCATTACAAGATACGTTCTTGAACTTGCAACACGTTTCCATAAATTCTACGACAGCTGCAAAATTATGGGCGAGGAGGAAGCTGTTCTTCGGTCAAGACTTCAGCTTTGCCTTGCAGCGAGAACGGTTATCAAGAATATGCTCGACCTGTTAAAGGTTGAAGCGCCTGAAAAGATGTAAGAAAGGAATAAAAATGGACGACAGTTACCCTGCGGATAAGCCGCGATTGTGTGACGGCGCAGCCGGCACTTATTTCGCAAAGCTTGGATATAACTACAAGGACAGCCTTGAAAAATGGATTATTGAGCACCCTGAACAGCTTTTCGATTTGCAGAACGGATTTATAAAATCAGGCAGCGAGATTATCCTCACGCCTACTTTCACCGCAAACCCTGCCTTGCTCGAAAAGCACGGACTTGACAGCCGCTGCGAGGAGCTTAACGCTGAGCTTGCCAGAATGACAAAGGAAAACGTAGGCGGCAGGGCTATTATTGCCGGAAATATCGGACCTACCAACGCTGCGGTTGAACCCTACGGCGATACCAGCTTTACCGAGCTTTTAACCATGTATCGCCGACAGGCAGACGCGCTTGAACCTTACGTTGATATGTACTGGATCGAAACGGTAACGTCAATTTCGGATATGCGGGCGGCGGTTATTGCCTGCCGCGACAGCGGAAAGCCTGTTTATCTTACGGTAAGCATAAACGATGAGCTTGTTACATACGGAAACGAGGTTTCGCCTAAGGCCGCGCTGATTCTGCTGCAGGAACTCGGCGTTGACGCTTTCGGCATAAACTGTACTCCCACAAGCGTTATCAAAGAAGCAATGGCGGAGCTGCTGCCCTGTGCAAAAATACCGCTTATTGCAAAGCCCTGCTGCGATATTTACGACGATGACGGAAACTGTACAAAGGTATCCCCTGCCGAGTTTGCAAAGGATATGGCTGAGCTGCTGCGAAGGGGAGTACAAATCGTGGGCGGCTGCTGCGGTACAACGGCTGAGCATATAGCCGCGCTGAAAAACGTTCTGCCGCAGTACAAGGCATTTGACGGCGAAAAAGAAGAAACAGACTTCATTTTCATGAATGAAACTCAGATTTTTTACCTTGAGCCTGACACAACGGAGATTTCAGAGCCACTTAGCTGTTATCCCGAAATGCACGAGGAAATTTCCGATATGTGCGGCAAAAATTACGACATACTGCTTGTGGAAATCAACTCCCCCGACGACGCATTCGACTTTGCCAAAAGCGCTCATATGGCTACGCTGCCTGTTATGTTCTTCTCCGAAAACGAGCTGGCACTGAAAATGGCGCTTATGATGTATCAGGGACGTGCGCTGGTTGACAGCAAAAGCGAAATTGACGAGGAAGTTTTAAAGGATATAGCCGATAAATACGGCGCTGTTGTTTATTGAGGAATATTTATGCATTTAGACGAAAAAACTTTAGATAGCAAGGAAATATACAAAGGAACAGTCGTTCATCTTTTCAACGATACAGTTCTGCTTGAAAACGGCAGGAAAGCAGGCCGTGATGTAATCAAGCATCCCGGCGGCGTATGCGTTGTCGCTCTTACGGACGAAAATGAAGTGCTGATGGTTAAGCAGTTCCGCTACCCGCATCACAGGGTCACAACTGAAATTCCTGCCGGAAAGCTTGAATGGGGCGAAAGTCACCTTGAATGCGGCAAGCGCGAGCTGCTTGAGGAAACGGGATTTGTTTCGGACAGCTTTGATTATTTGGGCTGCCTGCTGCCAACTCCTGCTTATGACACAGAAATTATTCATATGTACCTCGCCCGCGGTCTGCATTACGAAAAGCAGAAGCTTGACGAGGGCGAATTTCTTGACGTTGAGCGTATTCCGCTTGACAAGGCGGTTGAAATGATAATGAATAATCAACTTCAGGACGCAAAAACACAGATTGCCATTATGAAGACAAAGCTCCTGCTTACTGAGCAGAAATAAACTCCTCGTAGGCTTCAAGGATTCTTGCTTCAATCTGCTTGCGCGCATCTGCGCTTATTGGATGAACTATGTCGCGGTATGCGCCTGTTTCATCTCTCCTGCTGGGCATTGCAACAAAAAGCCGCTCTTCTCCCTGCACCACCTTTATGTCGTGCAATGCAACGGCGTTGTCGATGGTCAGAGAAACAACCGCACGGAGTCTTCCCTCCTGCAAAATTCTTCTTACTCGAATATCACTGATTTCCATAATGTCTCACCTTTCGTTTTGATAAGAATAGCGTTTGCACCTATTTGAAATTTATACATAAGCTGAATATTATGAGAAATTCACTCAATAATAAACTGACAATAGTTAAAGAGGGTTATTAAATGGAAGATTTTCTTTCGGGCAAAAAACACATTCATTTTATAGGAATAGGCGGCAGCGGAATGTATCCGCTTGCTCAGATTCTTCACTCAAAGGGCTATTACCTGACGGGTTCAGACAACAATGAAACCGAAACGCTGAAAGCGGTCAGAGCAATGGGCATTCCCGTCTATCTGGGACAGCGCGCCGAAAACATTGAGGGCGCCGACCTGATTGTTCACACTGCTGCAATTATGGCGGATAATCCCGAGCTGATTGCTGCAAAAGCAAGCGGCGTGCCTGTAATCGAGCGTTCGATTCTGCTTGGCCTGGTAACAAGCTGGTACGACAAAGCGGTCTGCATTTCCGGAACACACGGCAAAACCACCACTTCCTCAATGCTCACTCACATTTTCCTTGCCGAAGGAATCGACCTGTCAGCCGTAATCGGCGGAAAGCTTAAGGCAATCGGCGGAAGCGGCGTTGCGGGAACAAGCGATGTTATGGTGTGCGAAGCCTGCGAATTTGTTGATACTTTTCTTAAGCTGTATCCGAACATTTCAATTATTCTGAACATCGACCATGACCACCTTGACTACTTCAAGACAATGGATAACCTTCGCGCGTCGTTTACAAAATTCTGCAACAACACCACTGATGTTCTTGTTTACAACGGCGATGACGAAAATACAAATCTCGCCGTAAACGCAAGCACGTTCAGCGGACGCAAAGTAACATTCGGCTGGAGCGAAAGCAACGACTTCTACCCTGCCGACATTGAGAAAATCGGCGATTTTGAAACCACATTCGACCTTATGAGCAAGGACGGATTTGTTGAAAAAATCACAATATGCGTTCCGGGAAAGCATAACGTGCTCAACGCAACGGCAGCCTGTGCGGCGGCACTTACAATGGGCTGCTCAAAGGAAGCGCTTATCAAGGGGCTTAAAACCTTTTGGGGAGCAGGCAGACGTTTTGAGCGGCTGGCTGAAATCAACGGAATTACCGTTGCCGACGATTACGCTCATCACCCGACAGAAATAGGAGCTACGCTGAAAACTGCAAAGTCAATGAGCTTTAAGCGCGTATGGGCAGTTCATCAGCCGTTCACCTATTCCCGAACAGCAACCCTGCTTGACGAATTTGCGGACGTACTCAGCATTGCCGACAAGACCGTGCTGACCGAAATAATGGGCAGCCGTGAAAAAAACACCTACAATATTTATTCAAAGGACCTCGCGGCGAAAATTGACGGCTGTGTATGGTTTCCGACTTTTGAAGAGGTCGCACAGTACGTTGCTGACAATGCAGAAAGCGGTGATTTGATAATTACACTTGGCTGCGGCGATGTTTACAAGGTTGCAAATTTGATTATTGAAAAGCTGAAAAATAAATACAAAAGCGCCTGAGTTATTCTCAGGCATCAGTTTGTCGAAAAACTTGCCACCGGCAACTTTTTCGAGGATTTTGCAG
>CAKSIR010000079.1 GCA_934462775.1 uncultured Ruminiclostridium sp. | reverse complement strand
ATCAGGAATGTCAAACGGTACCTCATCCGCCAGCGACCGCACTTCATCGCCTATTTTCTCATAAGGAGTATTATCGGAACTCAGTGGTTTAACGAATACCTCCCAGTAGTTCAACGATTACTCGGCTTTTTAACAATTACAGCGGAACAGAACGCCACAATCCGCACAAAAAGCACGAAACCCCGCCGCAGAATTGCTCTGCAGTGGGTTCGCTTATGTGCTGAAACGGTCGAAAAGCCTTATTTCAAGCGGTTTTCGGGCATGGAAAAAGTCCACCGTAATTCTATCAAAATTACGGTGGACTTATGGTGGAGGCGAGGGGTGATTATGATAGTACACAATTTTTGAGGGGTGTAAAGGCAGATTTGATGAGGGTTTATAAAGTTAATTATCAGTTTTATATTTGAATTCAAGCGCCCTTGATACTGTATCAAGGACAGTATAGTCAAATTGTTTTTTGCTTAGTTCCAGTTGTGACAAAAACTTTTTATTGCCGAACACTTTTTTCCACAGAAACTCCTTATCCTCTTCCTTTACGTTAACTTTATATAAGATGCCTGCCAATGATATAATCAGATTTTTCCCGGACTGACACACATCAAGATCTGATTTGCTGCAATTATTCATAAATTTGTTTAAATCGATTTCAGTATAAACCGGTTTCAAACCTTCTATTGGATCTGTTAAAAGATGTTGAGAGATTTTGAACATATTTAAGTTTGTGGCAAGCATTGCCTTTTCCGGCCTTTTCATGCTTTTGTAATCAGTTCCGAGAGAACGGACGTCTTCTATTGCTTTAATAAGCGATTTATGATCTTTTTTTAGATTATCAATACGGGTTTCAATATCGACGTTGGCAAGATTTAGTGAATATGTGTTGCGAACATTAATCTCATCGAATATGTATTCAAGACGCTTTTTGTCAGCAACATTTTTTATGATGCCAATTCCTCCGCCAGCCAGCGCAACAGCTGCAATTGCCCATCCAACAGGACCTGCCATTCCAAGAAGCAGTCCTCCTCCTAAAATACCGCTGCCTCCGGCTGCCAACGTTCCGCCGCCCAGCCACGCTAATGTGGCATTGACTGCTGCCGCTCCGCTTAATGATGATATAGCCGTTCCTGTTGAGGCAACACCGAATGTTGTTGCTATGCCCATGGCAATAGTAGGAGAAACCGACGCAACGGCAATTCCTGTACCAATCCCCATAGCACTACTGCTCGCTGTTTTTATTTGATTGTGCTTATTGGGATTCTCTAAGCTTTGGGCTGTCTGCTTCCAACTGAGATATGAGTTTCTGATTTCGTTGAAGATTTCTATTTCAGTTGATGAAACATTCCTTATTTTATCAAACAACTCTTGAATCTGTATATAGTCTGAATATAGAATTTCGCCTTGTTTTCCAAGCTCCTCGATGTTTTCCGACAGCTTTTTTTCAGCTTCAATGTATTTCTTTTTTAAATTACCTGATTCGCCCATTTTTTAAGTCCTCATAGATTGTTTTGTCAAGCTCTTTTATATTATGTATTATTTCATCGTGAGGTATATCCCACTTATTTGCTAATTCAACGGTTTTTTTCAATGATTTCGCATACTTGTTTTGAGATTTAAAGCTTTCAATGGATTGGTAAATAGCTTTGACGTCATACTTATGTGAGAGTTTTTGCAAGGATTCAATATAATCCTTTATTTGTATATTTTCAAAATGCAGTATAATTATATCACGCTCTGCATTATGAGTAAAAATTGATTTTTTTACTTCACCGTAAAGGGAAACGGTAAATCGGCATATTCCCGTAATGTTAATTCTAAGCAGAAATTCTACCGGGTTGAATGTACCGCCGCCTTTAACAAAGCCTTGGATAGCGGCATCCCCCACATCCATAATGCAGAATGTTCCGTGAGCCACTGCCAGCATTCTGCTGAGCGTTGGATTATCGGAAAGGCTGTAGGACTCCATCAGGCACTGTTTTATTTGTGGCAATCTCTTTGATTCGCTGTAAAGTTTTACAAATCGTCTGATACAGTATATAAAACGCACAAGCATTTCATTGATGAGAACAGGGATAGACTGCGCAGCTTGAAAGCGTATGTCAAATCCATTTTTGTATATAGTTACAGCAAGTTCGTTTATCTGGTTTATAAAGTCAGTGTGTGAGAGCCCGAGCTTTGATTTTAAAACGATTATGTCGTTGGTCCAGCAAAGCAAGGGGGACGGTATTCCTGTTCCTCTGCCTTTACCGCTTGACGAACCAGAGGCATCCGACATGAGATGTCCTATCCAATTTACAAATGCAAAAAAGATCTTTTGTACAATATTTTCCCCTTTAAGCTCCGGGACAGCAGATGTATTTTTTACGGAGATATGATTTCCGACAGAAACAAAATCTGATGAATTTGTATATTGGTCTAGTATGGAAAAGAATAGTCCTAACAGCGTTGGGTTATGTCCAAGCGATTTGAAATGATGATTTGAAGGGTAAAGGTCATAGACCTCGCTTGTTGATACACCAAGTCCATTTTGGTCATAGGAAACCTTGAAATTCTTTTCAAGGAATAAAATCGCGGACGATAATTTGTCGTTTCCTTTCCATCCGCATAATTTTGCAAACGCTTTTGTCTTATCTGCAAACCATTTGTCTGATATGGATCCCAGTACGGATTTCTTTGGGATTCCAACCAAAAAAATGTCAATAATACCGCACAGCGCTCCGGACGCAGCCGCCAATGCGTAATCAAGTTCATCGCATTCTGGTTTTATAACTTTTATTGTTTTTAGACTTTCTGTTATTTGCAGTTTCCTTGACTCTGCAATTGCAAGTGCTCTATCGATTGGTGAAATCTTAAAATTGTTGGTGTCAGCTACGGATAGGTCGAATACTATTTTGTTCATAAAAGACCTCGGGCAAAATGGTATAATATGTATATGAATATTATAAACTGTTTTAAATTAAAATTCAATAGATAGGTAAGATGATATATGTTCATAAAATGAATAAAAGAGATGTTCAGAAAACATAAATAAATTATGCAATATTATGAAATATTATGTAATTATATGATATTTTAAATGTTTTTATTGAATTTAGATGAGAAAATGGTATAATATTACATATATTTACAACCGTTATTAAATTGATGGCGAGGAAGTTAGTTTATTAGGCGGGGAATTTACTGATATAAGTTTTTTGAGCAGTTTTACAAATCTGACGGATTTGGAATTGATTGGAAACAATATAGACCAATCCCAGATAGACAAGCTTCAAAGCAAATTACCCGACTGTGACATATCTTATTAAAGGACAAACATTATGAAATCAAAGAAAAATCTAATAATCATAATAGCAGTCCTCGCAGCGGCAATTATCGCCGCTGTGTCGACAATAACTGTAGTTAGCGTAAACAATTCTCCCGCAAAAATTCTCTCCCTTGCGGAGCGGTATCTTGACGAGCTGAACTATGAGCAGGCGGTAATAGAATTTCAGCGTGTAATTGAGGTTGACCCGATGAACGCAGACGCTTACGAGGGACTTATTGCGGCTTATGAGGCTTTGGGAGATTATGACAAGGCGGAAGAAACAAGGCTGAAAGCGCTTGAAATAACGGGCGACAGCAGGTTTGAAAAGGTGGAGGTAACAGCGGCGGTTGTTACTACGACTGCGGCGGAAACTACGACGGCGGTGGAAACTACAACGACCCCGGAAACTACTACCGTTCCTGAAACTACCACAACTAAGGAAACAGAAAGCGATACGGAAGTTGTAGTAATTGGCGGAAAAGAATACCGTACAGATATAACAAAACTTGATTTATCATCAAAAAACCTTACTGATATAAGTTTTTTGAGCAGTTTTACAAATCTGACATATTTGAATTTGTGGAGTAATCAAATCAGTGATATAAGTCCCCTTAGCGGACTTACAAATCTGACATATTTGGATTTGTCTAAAAATCAAATCAATGATATAAGCCCCCTTAGCAGCCTTACAAAGCTGACAGATTTGGATTTGATGAGTAATCAAATCAGTGATATAAGCTCCCTTAGCGGACTTACAAATCTGACATATTTGAATTTGTGGTGCAATCAAATCAGTGATATAAGCCCCCTTAGCAGCCTTACAAAGCTGACAAGTTTGAATTTGTATGATAATCAAATCAGTGATATAAGCTCCCTTAGCGGACTTACAAATCTGACATATTTGAATTTGTGGTGCAATCAAATCAGTGATATAAGCCCCCTTAGCGGACTTACAAATCTGACAGATTTGTGGATGCCGGATAATCAAATCAATGATATAAGCCCCCTTAGCGGACTTACAAATCTGACATATTTGCTTTTAGACAGTAATCAAATTAGTGATATAAGCTCCCTTAGCGGACTTACAAATCTGACAGAATTGTATTTGAATGATAATCAAATCAGTGATATAAGCCCTCTTAGCGGACTTACAAATCTGACAGTTTTGGATTTGCAGCGTAATCAAATCAGTGATATAAGCCCTCTTAGCGGACTTACAAATCTGACATCTTTGTATTTGTATGTTAATCAAATCAGTGATATAAGCCCCCTTAGCGGACTTACAAATCTGACATGGTTGGGTTTGGATGGCAACAACGATATAGACCAATCTCAGATAGACAAGCTTCAAAGCAAATTACCCTACGGTTACATATCTTATAAAGGACAAACATCATGTAATCAAAGAAAAAACTGATAAAGTCGTTGGAAATAATATGTTCAGTTGCATAAGAAATCGGGTTCTGAAAATCAAACCGTGTAAACGCAATAATCGCCAAAATTCGGTCCATACTAAAAATGCAGCCAAAGAGGGCAACGCTGAGGAGCGATCCAACGTAGCTCGCGGAATAAAGCGATGAGGAGCAGTGACAGAAATGTTGCTGCTTTTCTCATTATTCACGGGATATTTCTAAAGCGGATAAACCTCGAGAGTTTGGGGGTGAAACCTTCGACAGCCGCCAGCCCGCAAACCTGTCCTCAAAGAAAATTGCAAATTGCGAGTAAGCAAGCCCCGGTCACGGACAGGCAAAGTCCACTTCTTTGGAATTTCTTTCACGCTCATATAAATGACTTTGCGAATGGAATTATCAGTCGGAAAAATCGACTTGGATTTAGTGAATTTTCTGACCATTCAGTGGTAGCTTTCAACTGCATTCGTTGTATAAATTATCTTTCTGATTCCTTGCGTGTACTCAAAGGAAGTAGTCAGCTCTGACAGGTTTTTATCTAGGGATTTGATGATATTCGGATATTTCTTATTTGACTTGATGTTAAAATACGGCATTAGGGGCATTAGCTCGTTGCAATTTCAATGCAAAACAAACATTATCAACAAATTTAAGGTGTGTTTCAATGTTACACGGAATGGTGAAGAGGTATAGACGAAAAATGTTATTCTATCTGATGTTGTGCTGAGAAAAAAGTGAGTAGGAAAGTTAATTGTACTGAAATTGGGACTGTTAGAGTGATATAATTGAGCATATAGATAAGCCAAAGATGTTTGCTTAGAAAATCATATGTATAAGGAAATAATTTGTTGAAATATTCCAAAGTACGTGGTATAATTATAATCAAATAAAAATAATTTTCGTTCCGGAGTGGTGTTTATGAAATATACAACAGTCAAGCCGTTTATTAAATGGGCGGGCGGAAAAAGCCAGTTACTTAATGAAATTCGGACAAAATACCCCGAAATAATAGATAAATACTGCGAACCATTTGTCGGCGGCGGTGCGGTACTACTTGATGTGCTTGCGAACTTTCAGCCAAAGGAAGTACTGATAAACGATATAAATGCCGAGCTTGCAAATACATATTCACAGATAAAAAATAATGTTGACGAGCTTATAGAAATGCTTTCTGAAATGCAGGAAAGTTTCTGGGTGAATAACAATGACGACCGCAAAACTATGTATCTTGCTAAGCGTGAGCGTTTTAACGATTTAAAAGTAAATGGTGATGAGCAGATTAACCTTGAAAAAGCGGCGTTGTTCATTTTCCTTAACAAGACCTGTTTCAACGGCTTGTATCGTGTAAACAGCAAGGGACTTTTCAATGTCCCTATGGGCGCATATAAAAATCCGACTATCTGCGATGCTGAAAACTTACAATTTATCAGTAAACTTCTTAAGAATGTTCAGATAAAATGCGGAGATTACAGCGAATGTGCCAATTATATTGACGAGAATACCTTTGTTTATATTGACCCTCCCTATCGCCCACTTACCGCAACAGCCTCATTCACTTCTTATTCAGAGAATGAGTTTGGCGATAAACAGCAGATTGAACTGGGCAAGTTTGTTGATGAAATATCGGCAAGGGGTGCAAGGGTGGTCGTCAGCAACTCAGACCCTAAGAACAGCGATGAAAGCGACAGCTTTTTTGATGACCTGTATTCAAGCTATACGATTATGCGTGTTTCTGCAAAGCGTATGATAAACAGCAAGGCTTCGGGCAGGGGTAATGTGAATGAACTTTTGATTTGTAATTGTTGAGGTGAATCACATGGGAATTCCAAAACCTAATTGGACAACTGTTAATTATTCGAAAAAACAAATCGAAAAAGCGGGAAAACAAATAACTGAGTTTGATGATAATAGTTATGAATATAACGAAGCTGTTAAAATTGTAAACAATTGGCGTGAAGCTCATGCTTATCCTCTGTATTATATATTTAAGCATTTGAAAAAAAATTCCTCTAATGATAATTACTGCATAGTAGCTGAACGACTAAAAAGATTAGATTCTATAATCGAAAAAATGAAAAGATTTCCAGATATGAGTTTATCTAGAATGCAAGATTTTGGGGGATGTAGATTAATTACCAATTCAGTTGAAAAAGTATATGAATATTCAGAAAAATACAAAAATTCAAGTATTAAGCATGAGTTAAAAAAAGAATTTGATTATATAAAACAGCCTCAAAATAGTGGATATAGAGGTGTGCACTTGATATACAAGTATCATAGTGAAAAAAGTGAATATGATGGTATGCTAATTGAAATACAAATTCGCACCCATCTTCAACACATTTGGGCAACTGCAGTAGAAACGATGGGAATCTATTTAAAACAAAATTTGAAAGCAGGTCAAGGCTCAAAAGATATTAATAGATTCTTTGCCCTAATATCATCTTTATTTGCATATATCGAACAACAGCCTCTGGTCTTCGGTACTCCCAATGATATAGACGAAATAATACATGAGATTGAATCGTTAAATGCCCAATATAATTATTTGGACTTTTTAAACGCTGTGCAAGTGATAACAGATATGCAGGGCTCGAATAAAGATGACGAATCATATTTTCTTCTGTGTTTAGAGCACAAATTAAACAAACTAGTAATATCCAAGTATCAACCAAGTAAAGTTGACGAAGCTAACGAAAAATATCATTCATTAGAATTAAATAGCGACAATAATGTGGTGCTCGTAAGAGCAACTTCTTTTGAAGCGCTAAAAAAAGCGTATCCGAATTATTTTTCGAATATTCATGATTTTATTGAAATAATAAAATATTGTTTACAAAATGATATAAACAACATTTACACTAATCTTAAGGAGCGCTTAATCATGAAACGTAATTTTACAGATTGGTTATCAAAGTTTCATAAAAGCATTGCAAGCTATGACTACTACATAGACTTTGACAAGGTGTACCGCAATGTCAATGAAATCAAGGTTGAACTTAATATCCTCAACTCCCTCATCGGCTCAAAAAATGTAGAGGATGATTTCAAAAATATTATTGCGAAATATCCTGAAACGCTGAAATGTATTCCTATTCTGCTCGCAGTAAGGGCAAACGAGATCTACGCTATTGACGGCGATGGTGAGTTTTCGTATGATTTCAAGAAGGCTAACTACTCTCCGGAACAGTACGCAGTATTTATGCGTAAAACCGGGTTGTTTGAACTGCTCGAGAACCATATAATTCATACTCTCGTTGATTATGTTACCGGTGTTGAAACTGGTTTAGACTCAAACGGTCGCAAAAATCGCGGCGGTCATCTGATGGAAGATTTGGTCGAGAGCTTTATAGTTAAGGCTGGATTTGTTAAAGGCAAGACCTATTTTAAGGAAATGTATATCCACGAAATAACAGCACTATGGGATATTGACCTCTCGGCGATCTCTAACAGCGGCAAAGCTGAAAAGAGATTTGACTTCATTATCAAGACTGACAATTGTATTTATGGCATTGAAACGAATTTCTACACAAGTGGCGGCTCAAAGCTAAATGAAACAGCACGAAGTTACAAGCAAATTGCGCAGGAAGTTGCTACTATTGACGGCTTTGAGTTTGTATGGTTTACTGATGGTTCAGGCTGGACAAGCGCAAGACATAACCTAGAAGAAACTTTTGATGTTATGGAACACATTTACTCCATTGATGATTTGGAGAATGGTATAGTTGAAAAAGAAATTAAATAGAGAGGATTGTTATGGGATTACGGTTTAGAAAAAGTATTAAAATTTGCAAAGGCGTAAGAATGAATCTTAGCGGTTCTGGAATAGGTTTAAGCGTTGGTGGCAAAGGGTTCAGATATTCTGTAAATAGCAGAGGTAGAAGAACAACAACAGTAGGCATACCAGGAACAGGAATGTCGTATTCTATATCCTCAGGTGGAGCAAAGCGTCGTAGTACAAGTAAGCGTTCCTATAATTCGTCTGCTTATCAAAGAAAGCAAGAAATTCAAAGACAAAAAGCACTTTTAGAACAACAAAAACAAAATGAATTACAGTTGAATAGACTAAAAGTTGAAGAATTTGAAAATTATCTTGATGTGATAAGAAGTGTACACAAAGAATGTGAGCCGGAGGTAAACTGGAATAGCATTTATAATCAACTACCACCTTTTGAACTTGGCAATATTGGACCAAAAGAATTAAACGCTACAAATCTATACAACTCATTTACTCCTACACTACTTGAAAAAATATTTAAGAAAAAAGGCGAAAAAAGAAAGAAAAAATTATATGATGATATTTCAATTTCGCATAACAAGGATGAAGAAGATTATCAAAATTGGATATCAGAACACGAGTTTGCAGAATTAATTATAAATGGCAATATTGATGCATACTTGGAAGCGATAAACGAAGTAAATCCCTTTGAAGATTTCTCCGACTATGGTAGTGATTTTGAATTTGGAACTGACAATGCGTCTTATATTGAAATTGAATTTAAAGTAAAATCAAAAGAAGTTGTGCCAAACAACAATTTAAGCTTAACGAAAACAGGAAAATTATCTGAAAAAGCTATGTCTAAAACCATGTATTATGATATTACACAAGATTATGTATGTAGTTGCGCAATTAGGCTTGCAAGAGAAATGTTTTCTTTATTACCTGTTAAAAGTGTATTGGTACACGCAGTAGATGAAATATTAGATACATCAACAGGGTATAAAACAGATGCTACAATTCTTTCGGTTTTATTTAATCGAGATGGCTTTGAAAATATAAATTTTGATAGGATTGATGCTTCCGATTTTGTAAGTACATTTGAAATGAAAATGAAATTTGCAAAAACGGCTGGATTTAAATCTGTTGATAGAATTATGTTAGATAGGTAAATATGCCACTTAAAAAAATAACCAAATGGCAGCCCGATGATTTCGAACTTGAAATGACCACCCACTGGTCATTCCCAAAGCGAGGCGATTGGGCTACCCATGACGCAAAATGGCGAGGAAACTGGTCGCCGTATATACCAAGAAACATCATTCTTCGATACTCTCAAGAGGGCGATTTAGTTCTCGACCAGTTTGCCGGAGGCGGCACAACGCTTGTTGAAGCAAAGCTACTTAATCGTGATATTATCGGCATTGATATAAACGATGTTGCTCTTGAACGCTGCCGTGAAAAGACAGATTTCGACTATGAACCTGCCAAAGGAAAGGTGTATATTAACAAAGGTGACGCTCGATGCCTTGATAGCATACCTGATGATAGCATAGATCTTATCTGCACTCACCCGCCATACGCTGATATAATCAAGTATAGCGACGGGATTGATGGTGATTTATCTCAACTCAATGTCAAAGACTTCCTAGAACAGATGAAGCCTGTTGCTGAAGAAAGTTACCGAGTTTTGAAAAAGGGTAAGTTTTGTGCTATTCTCATGGGCGATACCCGTCAAAAGGGCTGCATGATCCCCATGAGCTTTGATGTCATGAAGATTTTTCAAGACGTAGGTTTTACGCTCAAAGAGCTTATCATCAAAGAGCAGCACAACTGTAAGGCAACCGGTTATTGGAAAACCAACAGCGTGAAATACAATTTTCTTCTGATTGCACATGAATATCTATTTGTATTTAGAAAGTGATTTAGTTACTTTTGCTTGCAGATTTAAAAGTGAAGAAGGAAACTTGCTATGATTTCTGATCAGTTTGAGGAAGATGCATCGAACGAGTCAAACACTGATAGGTGTAAATATATAAAAAGGCAATGTCAAAGATTCAGCAAAATAGTGCAATCTTGGAGAAATCACCCAACGCAGTTAAAAGATACGCGGTGAAAAGCAGCGGAGATAATTCGCTGCTTTTTTGTTTCAACGATATCTTTCAGCGGATAAATTCAGAGAAGAGAATAATTGTGACCATCCTCAAATGGTGTTATGCGGCGAATCTGTCTTTAAACTAAATCATGGACTTAGTGTAAGCAAGACATCAGTCACGAACCTGCATTCAGTCTTAATGTCGCGGTTTTCAAAAAATTGTAACGTATCATTGACAAACCAACAATCTGTTACACTCCCCCCCATTCCATATTGTATTTTCTCCCGAAATATGGTATTATAATCATTAGTATGTCAAAATACATAGATCCCCCACGAAATC
>CAKSIR010000078.1 GCA_934462775.1 uncultured Ruminiclostridium sp. | reverse complement strand
GTTCCACCTTTTTAAAGGTGGATTTTTTTTGCATAAACGCTTGACAATAGTCCGAAATCGGACTATAATATGTAAATGTCTGTTACGGACTAACTGTATCGGAGGTGCTTAAAAGCAATGAATATAGACAGCTACATTAAACAGCTTGACAGCAGGCTAAAGGAAAACGACGCCATATATCGCAGCGCCGCCGCAAGGTGCGGTTTATCCGATTCGGCGATGTGGATACTGTACGTTGTTTCAAATGGCGGAGAAGAATACACACAGCAGGATCTGTGCCGCGAATGCTGGTTTCCGAAGCAGACGATCAACACAGCCCTGAACAACCTTATAAAGGACGGCTGCGCGGAGCTTGAAGCAATTCCCGGCGCACGAAACCGCAAAAGAATAAGCCTTACCGAAAAAGGGCGGGAGCTGGCGGAAAACACGGTCGAAAGGCTGAAAAAAGCGGAGCAGGCAGCGTTCGGGCGGTTTACGGACGAGGAGCTGAACGGCTATCTCGATATGTTTGGACGAATTAACGGATATTTATGCGAGGAAATAGAAAAAGCAATGCGGAGGGAGGATTAAAATGAAAAACCCGATTCAGCTTTCGGATCACTTTACATTCGGGCGGCTGCTTAGATTTACGCTGCCGTCAATAGCAAGCATGATTTTCGCCTCGATATACGGTATTGTGGACGGCTTCTTTGTATCCAACTATGTAGGCAAAATACCGTTCGCGGGGCTTAATATCATCATGCCGTTCATAATGATGCTTGGCGCAGTGGGCAACATGGTAGGGCTTGGCGGCTCCGCGCTTATAGGAAAGACTCTGGGCGAGGGCGACCGCGAAAAGGCGAACAGCCTGTTCTCATTTTTCACCTATTTTATGGCGGCGGCAGGCGCTGTGCTTGGCATTGTCGGAAATATATTTCTCCCGCAGGCTGCGCAGCTTTTAGGCGCGGAGGGGGAGGTACTGGAAAACGCGGTCATATACGGCAGAATCTGCCTTTGCGGAATTATGTTCGTATCGCTCCAGTACACGATGCAGGGCTTTCTCATTACCGCCGAAAAGCCTCATGTAGGCTTTCTTGTTACCGTTGGAGCAGGCGTAACAAACATGGTGCTTGACTGGCTGTTTATTGCGGTTTTCAACTGGGGCATAGCCGGCGCTGCCGTTGCTACCGTTATGGGTCAGTGCGTTGGCGCGGCTGTACCGATAATCATGTTCCTGAACCCCAAAAACAACTGGAACCTTAAGCTTGGCAAAGCCAAATTTGACGGCAGGTCGCTGCTTAAAGCCTGCGCAAACGGCTCCTCCGAGTTCCTTTCCAACATTTCAATGTCGCTGGTAGGTATGCTGTACAATGCGCAGCTGCTGAAATATGCGGGCAACGACGGCGTTGTAGCCTACGGCGTGCTTATGTATGTAAACATGATATTCATTGCGGTTTTCTTCGGCTTTACCGTGGGAACCTCGCCTGTTTTCAGCTACAACTACGGGGCGGGCAACGCTGCGGAGCTGAAAAGCCTGTTTAAAAAATGCGCTGTTATAATCGCCTCGACGGCTGCGGTAATGTTCGTTTCCGCCGAACTGCTGGCAGCGCCGCTTGCAATGATTTTCACCAGCTACGACGCGGAGCTGCTGAGCATAACGGTTCACGCGTTTTCAATCTACTCGGCGGCGTTCCTTTTCTGCGGAGTGGGAATTTTCGGTTCGGCGCTGTTCACCGCAATGAACAACGGTCTGATTTCCGCGCTGCTTTCCTTTTTCAGAACGGTTGTTTTGCAGGTGACGTTCGTGTTTGCGCTGCCGCTGCTGTGGCAGATTGACGGAATATGGTGGTCGGTGGTCTTTGCGGAGGGCATTGCCGCCGCTGTCAGCATTGTTTTTATCATTGCGTACAGAAAAAAATACAAGTATATGTAATTTCTGCCCGCGTCGGTATGAAGCAGCACAGACAATGCTGCTTCATACCGCTTTTTTGAAAAAATTTCTAAAAAGGTATAACGTTTTTTTAATTTTGGAGTATAAACATACAGCAAACGAAAACACGTTAAACAGGAGGATATAACGATGCCAAAGAAAAAAGTTAAAAGCTGCGATGAATTTATGAGAGAAGCCTTAGGCTTTATACACGGCGATGAAGCTGAAAAGCTTTCAAAGGACAGCTGGAACGAACAGGTATAAGAACGTTACGATACTAACAGAAACCTGTATTCGTACAGAATCAACGACTTTAAAACCAGCGATCTTGTCGGAAGAAACGGCAACTATTTCCAGCTTATCAACTCAATGAACCGTTTCGATAAGATTATTGAGAATATGGCAGACCCTGTTCAGAAAGCAATGGGTATCGCCGTAAGGCATTTCGTTTTCCCGGAATTTGAAAAATGCGTAAAGGACGGTCAGATTCAGGAAATCAAGGCTTGCATGAGCGAGCTTAAGGAGAATTTTGAAATTCCGGCGGAGGTTAGCAGAGAGTTCAGGAGTTTAGTTAAAGAGTCCGACAGAAACATCAGCGGCGACATGAAAAAGGTCATTGCGAATAAATGCGTCGATCTGCACTACGGCGAAGTTCCTCAGGAGGATCGGTTAAACACGTTAAATGTGCTGATGAGTACCTTCTCCGATAGAAATATTTTTACAGGCATCGACGGCAAAAAAAGAGTAAATCAGACTCAGCCAATGACGGATATTCTTGAGATTGTAAACGGTAACGCCGAGGAAATTCTTAAGATAGCCAAGGGCAAAAAAAGCGACAGCTTCAGCAAAGCGACTGCTGAAGAAAAGCGGGATCTTGCTTCCATCAGGGACATATACAAAAATATGAGCCCTGAGGAAAGGGAAGCCTTTGAAAATTCGGTAAAGGGCTTTACAAAAATCGAAAACTACGCAAATATGGATATAACTCCAAACGTTAAGATCGCAAACCTTGTTTTCGACAAGAATCCTATTGTGGATCTTACCGCAGAGAGCTTTGTGGAAAAGCAGAAGAGCAACGATCTTTCTCCTACCGAAACCGAATGGGGCGAAACAAACATCGACCGTATGGTTAAGGCGCTCTACACCGACGACGAGCTGAAAACCCTTGAAAAGGCAGGCATAGACCCGGCTATGGGCGTTCTGGTGGACGGAAAGGCTGTCAATTGGAACGAAGAAATCAAAACGCCGACTCTCAGCTTCCAGTTCAATGAAATGAAGAAGAACGCAGACACAAAGTGCGCAATTGCGGCAAGGGCAATGGAGGGCGCAAAGCTGGACGTATGCAAGTTTATTCCCGACGGTCACGGCGGATTTACAAACGGACCTATTGTTCCCGTAAAGACCGATATGTCCATGAACACCGAAACACGTTCATTCTGGACCATGTTAAAGCAGCTTTTCGGCTTTAAGGTTACTCTCAAGGACAAGGTCAAGGCGGCAAACGAGGCGAAGAGAGATTATCAGATTGATCCCACCAACGCAAAGACCGTTTCCGCCGCAAAGAGAAGCGCCGAGGTAACACAAATCAGAAACGCTTTGGCACGGCACGGCGACAAAATGTCCGAGTTGGATTTTGAGTTCTTCTCAGGCGCGTATAATACCACCTCCTATGACAAGGACAGACTCGAAAAAATCAACAATGGAATCCTGAAGGATCTGACATATACCGATTATAGAGGCGTTGAACAACCGGCCCTTAAGACTATGGGACGCAATACTTCACGCGCAAACCTTGCGATTATGTACGGTATGTCAAAGGGCTACACCTATGAAGAATTGACCGAAAAATCCGCCGACGGAGCGAATCTCCGCAGCAGAATAGGCAAGGAATTTATTTCTGAAGTCAAGGTAATGAGCTACGATGAATTTGCAAATAAATCTCAGGTTGAAAAGAACGATGTTACAAGAGATGCGTACAACAAATACCTCCTTGAAAGATTTCAGAATATAGAAAAGGTATGCGCGAACAGCTATGACGCACTTATCAAGCAGCCTATAACGCGCCTTGATCCAAGCAATCACCGGGAATTTACAGATAACTTTATCAAACAATACGCCTTGGGAAAGATGGCAATGGATTTCAGCCAGTCGTATGATACGCTTCAAAATAACTTTATTGCCCCGACAGACCCAGACGCACAGAGAGTTACCAATCGCGCGGGAGCCGTTTTCGAATTCACGTCAGGCAGAATCCAGCCGTTTATCAAGCTTCAGGGCTGCCTTGAATCCTATCTGGGGTATATGAGCAGCGATACGTATCTGAGAGAAAAAACCGACAATATAACAGCTAAAACGAAAGATGGAATATTCGCTTACTGCTCAGGAAAAGCAAAGGGAATATTAAGCTACTTTTACAATGAATCCGATGATATGAAGACTGTCGCCGATTATTTGGACAATAAGAAGGTAGGCTATGAGATCGCCGCTCTTTCATTCATTGTGAATAATCCTCCTGAAAATCTGGGAGATAACGCCTGCGAAGCCTTTGCAAAGTACTATCTGCCGTCGGAAAATCCGGATTTCTCCCCTATAATGATCAACGACGATACTCATGTAATGTTAAATCAGGGCATAGCAGAGAGATACGGCACAACAGTGTATAATTCTATCAAGGAGACTATGCATGGGTTTGAAACCGCAATGGATAAATACGAGGAATCGCTGACTGATGAGGAAAAGAAGCTTCCGTTCATAGAAAAATACAACGTAATTGCAAGCAAGACCTCAGCAAACGCCGTTGAGAAAGAAGAAACAATCAACGAGGAAATCAGCCTCTCCGACCTTTTTGACGAAAATAAGCAGACAACCGCAATGCCTAAGAACAAAGGCACGGAAAAGCCGTTAAGCATGGGCGGAAAGGGTATGTAAAGATGAATCCCCCTGTTTTCAGGGGGATTTTCCTTTAGCTATAACCTACATTTTAGCTGCCCGTGATGGATTACTTGTTGTTAAATTGCACAATCAATCGAAAATAAAATTATATAAATATACAAAATTAGCGTTTTCTGAAAGAATTTGACGGAAAACGCTTGATTTTTTATATTCGCCATGGTATTATCATAGCAGAAACAGTCAAGAACATTCATAAACATTCAAATAAACATTAAAGAAGGTGATAAATTGCTAACCGAGGAAAGATATTCCATTATACTGGAACAGGTTAAGCGAAACAACAGCGTAACGCTCACCGAGCTGTGCGAGCTGCTTGGCGCTTCAGAATCAACGGTTCGCCGCGACCTTACCTCCCTTGACGAAAAGGGACTGCTTAAAAAGGTGCACGGCGGCGCAATTTCAACGGAGGAACACCCCGTAAATCTGGTCGAACGCGATGTTGAAGCCAAATCAAAGCTGTTCAGGGAAGAGAAATCCGCCATTGCTCGATACGCGGCTTCCCTTGTCGACGACGGGGACTTAGTCTTTATCGACGCAGGAACAACCACTGAAAAGATGATTGATTTTCTTCCCGACAAAAACGTTACATTCGTAACAAACGGCTTTATCCACGCGAAAAAGCTGGCTCAGCGAGGCTTCAAGGTTTACATTCCCGCCGGGGAAATCAAGGCGACAACCGAGGCTATCGTAGGCGCTGAATGTGTGAACAGCCTGCAAAGCTACAACTTCACCAAATGCTTCATGGGAGCCAACGGAATCGCTCTTTCGGCAGGAATTACAACCCCCGATCGAAACGAAGCCAGCGTCAAAACTGCGGTGGTGCAGAACAGCCAAAGGGTTTACATTATAGCAGATCACTCCAAATTCGGTCAAGTTTCCGCAATAACCTTCACACAGCTTGGCAGAGTGAATATTATTACGGATAAGCTGCAAGATAAAAAGTATCTGACAAAGGCAAATATCAAGGAGGTAATGTAACATGGTTTATACCGTAACCTTCAACCCGGCAATCGACTATGTTGTTCATACGGCGGAAATGAAGCTTGGCGCTACCAACCGCTCCGAAAAGGAGGAAATGTACTTTGGCGGCAAGGGAATCAACGTTTCCATCGTTTTAAGGGAGCTTGGAATCGGCTCAAAGGCTCTTGGCTTTACGGCAGGCTTTACGGGGGAGGCAATTGAAAAGGGGCTTTCCGACGCGGGAATCGACACCGACTTTGTACGGCTTGAAAACGGCAACTCCCGTATCAACGTGAAAATCAAGTCCGCCGAGGAAACCGAGCTTAACGGTCAGGGTCCCGATATTGACGGCAAAGCAATCGCAGCCCTGTTTGAAAAGCTGGACGGACTTAAGGACGGTGATACGCTGATTCTTGCGGGAAGTATCCCGTCGTCACTGCCGTCTGATATTTATCAGCGCATACTTGAACGGCTTTCGGGCAAAAAAATAAAGACGGTCGTTGACGCAACGAAGGAGCTGCTGCTTAACGTGCTTAAATACAAGCCTTACCTTGTCAAGCCCAACAACCATGAGCTTGGAGAAATGTTCGGAGTAACGCTCAAAACCGATGAGGAAATTGAAACGTACGCAAGAAAGCTTCGGGACATGGGCGCGGTAAACGTGCTTATCTCAATGGCAGGGGACGGAGCGATGCTCATTGACGAATACGGAAAAATGCACCGCTGCGGCGTATGCAGGGGAACGGTAAAAAATTCCGTAGGCGCAGGAGATTCAATGGTAGCGGGCTTTATAGCAGGCTCTCTCGGCGGCGATTACGAATACGCCCTTAAGCTTGGCACAGCCGCAGGCGGAGCTACCGCGTTCTCCGACGGTCTTGCCGCAAGGGAAAAAATCAACGAGCTTTTAAAAACACTCTGACATAAATCATAGGAGGATTTATCATGAGAATAGTTGACTTACTTAAAAAGGAAAGCATACTTTTAAACGGTTCGCCGAAATCCAAAAGTGAAGCAATCGATATGCTGGTTGACTTACAGGTAAAGGGCGGAAACATTGCGGACAAGGAAGAATACAAAAAGGGCATTTTAGCCCGCGAGGAAAAAGGCTCGACCGCAGTAGGCGAGGGAATTGCAATTCCTCACGCTAAGAGCGCCGCGGTTAAGGCTCCGTCCCTTGCGGCAATGACTGTTCCCGATGGAGTTGACTACGAAGCGCTGGACGACGAGCCGTCAAACCTGCTGTTTATGATAGCGGCTCCTAATGACGGCGACGTACATCTTGAAGTGCTGTCAAGGCTGATGACTATACTTATGGACGAGGAGTTCCGCGCAAAGCTTCTGAACGCAAAGGACAAGGACGAGTTCCTTCAGATAATCGACAGCATGGAAAAGGAAAAGTATCCCGATGAGCCGAAGGCAGAGGAGAAATCCGCCGATGGGTACAGAGTGCTGGCAGTTACCGCCTGTCCGACAGGAATTGCGCATACCTACATGGCTGCCGAGGCGCTTGAAAAGGCAGGCAAGAAGCTTGGCATTTCAATCAAGGTCGAAACAAACGGCTCAGGCGGCGCAAAAAATATCCTTACCGACGAGGAAATCGCAAACTGCGACGGCATTATCGTAGCCGCCGACAAGAGCGTTGAAATGGCTCGCTTTAACGGCAAAAAAGTAATCCGCACAAAGGTTTCCGACGGCATTAAGATACCGGAGGAGCTTATCAACCGCATTGAGGCAGGTGACGCTCCCGTTTATCATCACGAGGGCGGCTCGGAAAGCAAATCGTCCTCAGGCGGCGATGAAAGCTTTGGCAGAAAGCTGTACAAGCACCTTATGAACGGCGTTTCAAATATGCTGCCGTTTACGGTTGCAGGCGGTATCTTTATCGCACTGGCATTTCTCATCGACTCGCTGGGCGGCGCTCCGCAGGACGCCGACTTCGGTACTCACCTTGCGGCAGCCGCATGGTTCAAGACAATCGGCGGTTACGCGTTCAACTTCATGATTCCGATTTTAGCGGGCTATATCGGCAAGAGCATTGCCGACAGACCGGGCTTGCTGGTAGGTATGGCAGGCGGCGCAATGGCGGTTTCGGGCGCAACCTTTGCAGCTCCGGCGGGAGATGTTCCGTCAGGTTTCTTGGGCGCGCTCCTTGCAGGCTTCATCGGCGGCTACCTCATGCTTTTAATCGAAAGGCTCTGCGATAAAATGCCAAAGGCGCTGAACGGCATAAAGCCCGTTCTGATCTATCCGCTTGGCGGTCTTGCAATTGTAGGCATTATGATGTGCGCGGTAAATCCGATTATGGGTCTGATTAACGAGGGACTTTCAAGCTTCCTCTCCAACATGGGCGAGTCGAGCAAGATTCTTTTAGGCTGCGTTTTAGGCGGCATGATGTCCATTGACATGGGCGGTCCCTTCAACAAGGCGGCTTACGTTTTCGGTACAGCGGCAATCGCTTCGGGCAACTATGACATTATGGCTGCGGTTATGATCGGCGGCATGGTTCCTCCGCTTGCAATTGCACTGGCAACAACATTCTTCAAGAGCAGATTCACAGAGGAAGAACGCAAGAACGGTCCCGTAAACTACATTATGGGTCTGAGCTTCATCACAGAGGGCGCGATTCCTTACGCAGCGGCTGACCCCGCAAGAGTAATTCCTGCCTGCTTAATAGGCGCTGCAACCGCAGGCGGTCTTTCAATGGCGTTCGGCTGCACGCTTCAGGCTCCTCACGGCGGTATCTTCGTATTCCCTGTTGTGGGAAATCCGATAATGTACGTTGTGGCGCTGGTGGCAGGCTCGGTAATCGGTATGCTTTTACTGGGTCTTTTCAAGAAAAAGGTAACGAACAAGTAATAACGTAAAAGGAGTATAGAGCTATGATTACAAAGACAGTTACAGTAGTAAACGCAGAGGGTATGCATATGCGTCCCGCAGGAATGATTGCTAAGCTTGCAAAGGAACACCCCGAGAGCGAGGTTATCATGAAGGCAAACGGCAAGGAAATCAAGGCAAAGGCTGTTATGCAGATAATGGCTGCGGGAATCAAGAAGGGCACCGAGGTCGAGCTTGTGGTAACAGGCGGCGACGAGCAGGCTGTTATTGACGAGTTTGCAAAGATGTTCGAGGACGGCTTCGGCGAATAAGGCAATATAAAGGGCGGCGCTAAAGCTGCCGTCCTTTGCTGTTACGGGAGGGATTATCCATGACAACGTTAAAGGGCAAGGGAGTTTACGGCGCAATAGCGCTGGGACCTGTTTCCGTTTTTACACGGAAAGAGGCGGCGGTAAAGAGAACTCACATTGACAATATTCCTGCTGAGAAGGCAAGGCTGGCGGCGGCAAAGGAAAAGGCGATCGCTCAGCTCAACGACATATACAGCAAGGCGCTCAGGGAAGTGGGCGAGGCAAACGCGCAGATTTTCGAAATCCACATAATGATGATAGACGACGAGGACTACAACGACTCCATATCCAACATTATCGACACTCAGTCGGTGAATGCGGAATATGCCGTTGCGGTTACGGCGGACAACTTTGCGGAAATGTTTTCCTCAATGGACGACGCATATATGCAGGCGCGCGCCGCTGACGTCAAGGATATTTCCAACCGCATTATAAGCTGCCTTTCCGATGAAAACAGCTCAGGCGGAATATCGGACGAAAAGGTGATAATCTGTGCGGACGACCTTGCGCCAAGCGAAACGGTGCAGCTTGACAAGGACAGAGTGCTTGCCTTTGTAACGGCTCACGGTTCGTCCAATTCCCACACCGCAATTCTTGCGCGGAACATGAATATTCCTGCGGTTATCGGCGTGGGCGACGAGCTGCTAAAGGCGGTAAGGAACGGCGTGTACGCCATTGTTGACGGCTACACCGGCGAGCTTTTCATTGACCCTGACGATGAAACAAAGGCGCGCCTTGAGAAAAAGCAGGCAGACGATGCCGAAAAGAAGCGCCTGCTTCAGGAGCTTCGCGGCAAGGAAAACGTGACAATTGACGGCACTAAAATCAACATCTACGCCAACATCGGCAGCGTTGACAACATCGGTCAGGTGCTTGCCAATGACGCAGGAGGAATCGGACTTTTCAGAAGCGAGTTCCTCTACCTTGAAAACAGCGATTATCCTACGGAGGAGCAGCAGTTTGCCGCATACAAGCGCGTTCTTGAAAGCATGGCAGGCAAAAAGGTAATTATCCGCACCCTTGACATCGGCGCGGACAAGCAGGTCGGCTACTTCAACCTTGCAAAGGAGGAAAACCCTGCTCTCGGCTGCCGCGCAATAAGAATCTGCCTTACCAGGCCCGAAATTTTCAGAACTCAGCTCCGCGCTCTGTACCGTGCGTCCGCCTACGGCAATTTAGGCATTATGTTCCCGATGATAACCAGTGTTTCAGAGGTTCGGCAGATACTTGAAATATGCAGGGAGGTGTCCGATCAGCTAAGGGCTGACGGCGTTGAAATATCCGACAAGGTTGAGCTTGGAATCATGATTGAAACTCCCGCAGCGGCAATAATCAGCGACAAGCTTGCGCCTATGGTTGACTTTTTCAGCGTTGGAACAAACGACCTTACTCAGTACACCCTCGCCTGCGACAGGCAGAACGCGGCTGTGGAGCAGTTCGTTGACACTCATCACGAGGCAATTCTCCGCCTTATTCAGATGGCTGCCGACAACGCTCACCGAAACGGCGCATGGATAGGAATCTGCGGCGAGCTTGCAGCCGATACGAGCCTTACCGAAACGTTCCTAAGGATTGGTATTGACGAGCTGTCGGTTTCGCCGGGCTATGTGCTGAATGTGAGAAATGCAGTAAGGCACTGCGACCTTAGCAAGGCGGCGCCCCAGACTGCGCCTGGCAAGGCTGCGCCTTGAGGCAATTCCGCCTTTTAATGCGTTTATGAAATTCCGCCGTTGGTGTAACGGCGGGATTTTTTTGTTGTGTTCAAGCGCCGCACGGGCTTTTGGTTGTAGTTATTCAGTTTGTGAAAAAGGGGGCTACTCGCCCCCTTGATAGAGTTGGATTAGATTACAAGGGAGCAATGAACCCCTCGCCCTATTCTTTGC
>CAKSIR010000077.1 GCA_934462775.1 uncultured Ruminiclostridium sp. | reverse complement strand
GAAGCCGTTGACAACGTTGTATCTGTAAGAATTATCAAGTAAAACAAAAGCCTCCGCAAATCAAATGCGGAGGCTTTTATAATGCAAAAAGCAGGCTGCGGTTAAATTCACAGTCTGCTTTTATTTTGCGCCTGTTCGTCTGAGAACAGTTCCGATTGTCTTAAAGAAAATCCTCACATCAAGGCTGAAAGAGCGGTTGCACACATAATACAGCTCTATTCTCTGACGGTCGCCGTTGTCGTACGAAATCTGCTCTCTTGAGTAAGCCTGCCAGTAACCGGTCAGTCCGGGCTTTACACTGAGCAGCAGCTCTGCGTTTTCGCCGTACATACGGGTTTCTTCCTCAAGAATCGGTCTGGGACCGATAAGGCTTATATCGCCTTTGATTATGTTGATTAACTGCGGAAGCTCGTCAAGACTTGTCCGCCTGATCACCCTGCCAATTCTTGTAATGCGTGGGTCGTTGTCTATTTTGAAGTTGTGCTGATACTCGTATCTAAGCTCATCGGGAAGCTGGTCAATCAATTTATCAGCATTTGGCTTCATGCTCCTGAACTTGATTATCTTAAAGGTCTTGTGATTTTTCTTTATGCGCTCTTGCAGATAAAAAGGATTGTGGAAATCCTCAAAAAAGACGCACGCTGTTATTACCAGCAAAAGCGGAGAAAGCACCGCTGTCGCCAATACCGAAAACAGCAAGTCAAACGCCCTTTTAAAAAAATCATATACAGGCTTTTCCTTATATGTATAAGCTTCTCCGTCTTTTATAGGCGCCAATCTATCTATTCGCTCTTCGACGGTTTCCTCTGCCGACACTGTCAATATATCACCACCATACGACAAATAATACTATTATAGTTTACTATATTTATGCAAAAAAGTAAATAGTATTTTTCATTTTTATGCATTTTGCAGTGGAAATTGTAGCATTTAACAAATGCTCCTTCGCATTTTTATTCCGGTCTGCCATAATAGCGCCGCTGTGAATAAAATCCGATAAAACCGCATATTTATCAATAAACCAATAAATTGCGGAGGGGCGATACTGTGTCACATAACAATTCGTATCATGAGCTGAGTCCTGACTTTGGGACTAAACAGGAAAGATGTGTAAGCCTTGGACAGTATATCATACAGAATAAGGCAACTGTCAGAAACGCAGCTAAGGTTTTTGGAATAAGCAAAAGCACTGTTCATCAGGATATAACAGCCCGTCTTGAAAAGGTAAATCCTGCTTTACATAAGCAAGTCAAAGAGGTACTGGAAACAAACAAGCAGGAACGCCATATCCGCGGCGGAATGGCAACAAAAATGAAGTACATGAAATCAGACGCAAAATAAAAAGCCGCTGTGATAATTTTCACAGCGGCTTAATGCTTTCTTATTCAAGGTATGAGTTGTAATAATCAATTGTATCCTGAACAATGTTGTAATATGTTTCCTTCATCTGAGTCCATGTCATCTGCTCAGCGCTCTGGTCGAATGCAACGTCAGCGCAAAGCTTCTTCATGATTTCAGTTGTTTCGCCTGCAAAACCGAAGCTTTCGTCAATAATAGTTGAAAAGCCTTCTGTGTCCTTGAATTTCATCATGAAGTCGTACATTTCTTCTGTGTACTTTTTGTTCTTCATGATACTTTCCTTAGTTGTTTCAGCAAGCTCCTGGTCTGTAACTGAAAGTCGTGCGCAGTTGATGAACGCACAAGCTGCTTCAACGTGCTTTGAAGCGTTAGGAACAAGATAGCCGAATGTTGACAGTGAGTAATAGTAATCGTCAGCGGCAGGATCTCTTGGAATCGGAACGAAGAAAATGTCGAGATTCGGATCTTTCTTCTGCGCCCTTGCGTAGTCGGTAATCTTCCAGCCGCCTACAAGGTGGAACGCAGCGTTTCCGTAAATTACCGGCTCCTGTGCAACGTTATTGTAGTCGCCGTAGTCTAAATCGCTAAGGCCCTCCTTGCGGAGTGTTTCAAGGTAGTTCTGAACGTGTTCAACAGTAGAGTTGTTAAGGTTGTTTACAAGCTTGCCGTCAACAATATCAACAAGCGTTGCGCCTGCCGAGTTGATGAAGCCTGTTCCGTAATAGCCGTAGCAGCCGAGCTTGTTATTATCGCCGCCTACAAAGTCAACCATGCACTGCTTGAATGTATCCCATGTCCAGTCGCCGTTCTGATAAAGCTCATACGGGTCGTCAATTCCCTGCTCTGCGAAAAGACCTCTGTTGTAAATGCACCAGAACGGGCTTACATCATAGCTCCACGGATAGTAGTAGTGCTTTCCGCCCCATGAATAACGCTCAACAAACGGCTCGCAGCCTTCCCACTGCGGCTGTGAAAGGTCAATGTAATCGTCAAGAGCCGTGTACATATTCTTTGACATCCAATGCGGGAACGTGTTATCCTGCTTATCAACAAGGTCAGGCGCCTGGTCGCCCTGAATAAGAAGCAGAATCTTTTCCTCCAGCTGATCGTAAGCAACAATTGTTACATCAAAATCGCAACCGTATGTGCTTTCAAAATATTTTACCGCCGGCTTAACGTCGCCTGCCTTTGTCATATCGTAGTTTCCGATATAGCTCAGCGTGCAGGGATCAAACTTTGTATCGTTTTTAAGTCCTGCGTTAACATCAATTTCAGACACATCTACCGGATTTTCAATGTCGTCGTCAATTGTTGTGGTTGTCGTGGTCGGCTGTGTCGCCGCATCTGCACCGTTTCCGCCGCAGGCTGTAATGCTTAATACAACCGTTAGGGAAAGGAGAGCAGATAAAACTCTTCTGATCTTCATATTTCTTCTCCTGTTTAATGTGTAATCGATATACTGCTATGAATTTTACCATATAACAAATAAAATGTCAATGAAAACCCATTGTTTTATACAGATTGCACATAAAGTTTCAGCGTTTTAATCAAAACATTCGAAAATAAAGTAACGAGTTACATTAAGTAAATTAAGTTATTTATAAGTAAATATGAAAAGCCCCGCCGGATTTACTCCGACAGGGCATAATTTCTGCTATTCAATTACTTAGCAACGGAATCCTTTAATGCCTTGCCTGCCTTGAATGCAGGAACCTTTGTTGCTTCAATGGAAATTTCCTTGCCTGTCTGCGGGTTTACACCTTTTCTTGCAGCTCTGGATCTAACTTCGAATGTACCGAAACCAACGAGAGAAACCTTTTCGTCCTTCTTTAAAGCTTCTGTAATGCTATCTAAAACAGCCGCTAAAGCCTTTTCTGAATCCTTCTTTGTAAGGTCTGTCTTTTCAGCAATAGCTGATACTAATTCTGCCTTTGTCATTTAAAAATCCTCCAAAAAAACATAATATAATAAGATTATATACATTTTCCATTCATTTGTCAATTAAAAAAGAAAAAAATCTTGTTTTTTTTCACCTTATAAAAAAATTACTATGTTTCTAATAAAATATTTGTTTATTTTCAATATTAAAATTTACAAATTGGATACAAATAGGTGTTTTGTATTGAAAACATCGGTGTCTGATGATATAATTAACTAAAATGCAAAAATTAGTTTTGAAGATTTATTTAAAATTTTTTCATTTTTTGAAACTTTTTACCGTTTCTGATTGTTTTATAATCAGAAATACCGCCGCTTGCCTTCTGTGTTCGGCAAGCGGCAGCGACATAGAAAGGAACACGGAGAAAAGCGTGCTTTATGGAAAATATCATTTCAGTAAAGGAGCTTGTCAAGATATACCGTGTAGGCAACGAGCGAGTAATCGCTTTGAATAACCTTACGTTTGATATACAGCGCGGTGAAATCTGCTGTATATTCGGTACATCGGGTTCAGGTAAGTCTACATTGCTGAATATGCTTGCCGGGCTTGAAAAGCCTACTCACGGCGAGGTTATTGTCGACGGTATACATATTGAAAAGCTCAGTGAACGGCGTGTCACGCACTTCAGGCAGGAAAACGTGGGATTCGTATTCCAGTCGTACAACCTGATCCAAGGTCTGTCCGCGCTGGAAAACGTAGCAATGCCGCTTACCTACCGCGGAATGCCTAAGAAAAAGCGTGAAAAAATCGCTATGGCAATGCTCGACATGGTTGGTCTTAAAGACCGGTGGAGGCATAAGCCGAACCAGATGTCAGGCGGTCAGCAGCAGCGCGTAGGTATCGCCAGAGCCTTTGCTGCAAAGCCGAAAATCGTCTTTGCGGACGAGCCGACCGGAAACCTTGACACAAAGACCACAATTGACGTAATGAAGCTTATGGTCAAAATCTGCCACGAAAATGGGCTGACCCTTGTACTTGTAAGTCACGACCGTGAAATCGCTGCATACGCAGACCGAATACTTACCATCGTTGACGGCAAAATCGTGTCGGACACAAAAGATACTTCTGATATATTAAAGAATGGAGATTAAAATGAAACGTAAATTTATTGCACTTGCTGCTGCATTTTTAATGGCAATTTCAATGGTACTGCCTGTATCGGCAGTGGACGCCGAACCTGAGGTATATGTTTACCTCCCTGTTGATTCCGTTTCGGCAACAAATAAAACAGTCGATATGTTCTTTGCGGTAGCCCAGAACGGCGATGGAAGCGGAATAAAAGATATTTCCGTTACTCTTGCAAACACAGGAGAGCTTTCCGTAATCAGCGGTTTGACCGAAGTATCAAACGTTTCGCTCAACAAGCCGAACAGATTTGTACTCAGTATTCCGTCCGACATCAAGTCACCGGTTCAGTACCTCACATTCAACATAACATACAAGTTTAACAATGAGGAACGTACAACACAGAGCAACGTTTCGCTCAAAATTACCGATATTTCCAAAGACGCCGCATCAAACAGCGGTTCTGTTTCCGTTCAGAATATAACATTCCCTCAGAATGATATTATTGCAGGTACATCTGTCACCGCCTCCGCCGAAATCGTCAACAGCAATTCCGGCAGCATTACAAACGTATCCGCAGTTCTTACCGATACAACCACAAATGAAGTTGTAGCAAACAAGTACATCGGCACAATCACAGGTTCCTCTTCTTCAAAGGCAGAGTTTGCTTTCGCGCTCAAGGACGAGGGAACTCACTCTCTTGAGCTTGCCGTAAAATACACTCTCGGAACAGCCGAAAAAACAGTAAAGAGCGCTTTTTTAATCAACATCGTAAGCAGCACTCCCTTAACAATCAGCAACCTTACATACGAGAAAACCGCTCACCAAGACGAACTTCAGACCCTGACCTTCGCGCTTATCAACACAGGAAACGAAAGCTTCCTTGACGCTCAGGCTTATATTTATCACGGCGACACACTCATCTCCAACGCATACCTCGGAACTTCAAACGCACATGAAAAGCTGGACGGCACGATTACCTATTCCCTCTCAAAGGCTGAAACAGCAAAGCTGACGCTCAAGGTAAAATACACAAACACAGTCGGTGACAAGCTTTATGTAAATAAGAAGTTTGAGGTTAAGGTTATTGCCTCTGAGGAAAACAATGACGCAGGCTCGCTGAAAATCCAGAGCATTACTGCGCCTGCAAGCATTGCGGTAGACAGTGTTACACAGATTCCTTTTTATGTTACAAACCCAACCAAAACAGCAATAACAGGCGCTGAAATCACGCTCTACGACTCCGCAAACAATGTTGTTGACAGCCTTTTCATCAGTCAGGCTGACCCATGCACCTCCAATTCCTACAACTTCAACGTTCTTGCTTCAAAGGAGGGCGCCGAAACCTACACCGCAAAGCTTGTTTATGAAGACAAGGATAAGAAAAAAATTACAGAAACAAAGACCTTTACAGTTAAGGTAATGTCGAAGGATCAGCAGGGCGAGGAAGCAGAAAAGCCTGCCGATATGAGAATTTCAAAGATAAACAACCCAACTCAGCTCTACACAGGCGCAAATACCGAAATCCCCTACACTATCGTCAACAGCGGAAAAGGCTCTGCATACAACGTTGAGGTTTACCTGACCGACGCCGACGGCAGCGAGCTTGCAAGAGAGTATATCGGCAACGTTGCAGCCTCCACAAAGTATGAGGACAAAGTGAAAATCAAGATTAACGAGGTAGGAGAACAGGAGCTTACATTCGGCGTTTATTTTGAAAACGCAGACGGCACAAACAGCTCCATAACCAAGTCTTTCTCTCAGAAGATAGCAACCTACCGTGCAGCGATTACCGATGTTTCGGGTCTTGAATACATCTATGAGGGCAGCCAGTCAAACGTCACCTTCTCTCTCCTTAACTCCGGCTCTGTAAATATGCTCAATGCCGAAGCAGCTCTTACAGACGCAAACGGCGTAAGCTACGGCACTTCCTTCATCGGCACCATTGAAGCGAATACAAAGAAAGAAAAAATCAAGTTCAAGAACGTAATGTTCAGCGACACAAGCTTGACAAGCCTTACCATAACGGTTACATACGAAAACGAGGACGCAGACGTATTTACTGTTGAAAGCGTCGAAAACGTTACCGTAACCCCAATGGATAACAGCGACAATTATTATCCGGACGACGGAAACATAGTTTACCCCGACGACGGCATGGACGGCGATATGAACGGCGGCGAAATTGTCGGTTACGATGAAAACGGCAATCCTATCTACGCGTCAAGCGGTCTTCCCGTTTGGGCAATTGTGCTGATTGCTGTCGGCGGCGCTGCTGTTGTTGCAATCGTTGTAATTGTAATCGTCAAGAAGAAAAAGAAAGCAAAGCTTGACGATGACGACATGGATTATTTCTATGCTCAGGATAACAAGGAAAACTCAGAAAAGAAATAATGAGGCATAAATGAAAACTATTGATATTCTCAAAATGTGCTTCAGAAACCTTACAAAACACAAAGCCCGCACCTTTCTTACGGTCACGGGCGTTGTGATAGGCACCTGCGCAATCATTGTAATGATTTCGCTCGGTGTCGGCATGAATGAAGCGCAGACGCTCATGCTTAACAACATAGCGGACCTTACTCTTGTCAGAGTTTACAATTACGGCTCATCAAACGACCCGAACAATCAGAATAAAATACCCGATATGACAGACGAAGTTCTGACCGAGTTTAAAAACATCGAACACGTTAAGGCGGTTACGCCGTTTTATCAGAATATGTCAGTGGGCAACGAGGTCGGAATTGCAAACGATGAATACGCAATTTCATGGGGCAACTTCATCGGCTGCTACATGGACGAGCTTGAAAATTTCGGATACAGATTAAAGGAAGGCCGCTGGAAAAACAGCACCGACCCGAAAGCCACTGTTATATTCGGTTCGGGAATCGGCTCTGACCTTATTGACATTTACGATGACGACGACGATACAAAATATCACTGGGTCATGACCGACGAAAACGGAAGCCCCATAGACCCGCTTATTCACCCGCTGACAGACAGCTTCCGAATTGTTCCCATGCCAATGGACGAGGAGAAATGGCAGGCGGATTATTCGGTTTGCGATCCTACAAACGCTATCAACATGGAATACGGCGAGGACCTTAACGTTGTGGGCGTTCTTGACGGAAACTATAACGACTATAACACTATTTCCGGCGTGTTCATCGACATAAGCTATATGAAGCAGCTAATCGAAGCCTACAACGAAATAAATGACGGCAACGACTACAATATGGCTGAATTCAAGGGCGTTTACAGCGATGTACGCATAAGAGTTGACGACATGAACAACGTTGAAAAGGTTGAGGAACAGCTTAAGGATATGGGCTACCAGACCTCCTCAAACATTGAGCTTAGAAACCAGATGACCCAGCAGACAAAGACAATCCAGCTTATGCTCGGCGCGCTGGCTGCCATTTCCCTGTTCGTTGCAGCCCTTAACATTACAAATACAATGGTAATGTCAATTATCGAGCGCACAAAGGAAATCGGTATCATGAAGGTTCTTGGCTGCGATGTTGGCAAGATTAAGCTCCAGTTCCTCCTTGAGGCTGCGCTTATCGGTTTTATCGGCGGCGTTGTGGGAATCGGCATAAGCTACATAGTTTCAGGTATAGTAAACGCGTTCCTTTCGGACAGCCTAATGTCCGCAATGGGCGGCGACTATATGCAGTATTACGGCGTTGACGGAATGAGCATTTCGGTAATTCCGGTATGGCTGGATTTCCTTGCACTGGCGTTTGCAACGCTGGTAGGTCTTGTTTCAGGCTTCTACCCCGCACGCAAGGGAACGAAGATTTCAGCTCTGGCTGCTATTTCACACGAATAAAAATGACCCGAAAAGATTTACCTCTTTTCGGGCATTTTATGTACATACAAATTTTAATAAACAGTAGATTTTAAGGCAAAAATATGATATACTTAACGTAAACTAATTTAGGAAGTGAAGTTATGACAAAAAATCAATCCAAAATCTCAGAAAAGCAAGCCAAGCATGAAAGAAAACGCAAAATCATAATCTCAATCTGCGCAGGCGTACTGGCGCTGGCACTTATACTCGGAATCATCCTCGATTCATTTATGTATTTATCTTAAGTTTTGCGGCATTTTTCATCTTATCTATTGAAATTCATTTAAAAAAGGTGTATAATTTTATCAATCACTAATTTGGAGGAAATTTAAAATGGCAGAAATTTTAATTGAAACATCAGCGCGCCATGTACACGTTACACAGGAAACGCTTGAAATTCTTTTCGGCAAGGGCGCTGCCCTTACAAAGAAGAAGGACTTATCACAGCCCGGTCAGTTCGCCTGTGAGGAAAGGGTTACAGTTGTAGGCCCCAAGAGAGAGCTTGCAAATGTTTCTATTTTAGGTCCTGTACGTCCCGCTGACCAGATTGAGCTTTCAGCAACAGACGCACGTTCAATCGGCGTTCCGATTGCAATCAGAGAATCCGGCGATGTTGCAGGCACTCCCGGCTGCAGGCTTATCGGACCAAAGGGCGAGGTTGAGGTTAAGGAAGGCGTTATCGTTGCTCAGCGTCACATTCACATGATTCCCGAAACCGCTGAAAAGCTTGGAATCAAGAACAAGGACGTTGTATGGGTTAAGTGCAACACAAACGGCAGAAAGGCTATTTTAGGCGATGTTGTTGTTCGTGTAAGCGAAAAGTTTGCCGACGCAATGCACATTGATACAGACGAATCAAACGCAATCTGCGCAGGTCCTAACCTGATGGGCGAAATTATAAAGTCGCTGTAATTACATAAACAAGGCAGCACTGACAAATAATCTCAGTGCTGCCGTTTTATTTTAACGCAGTTTTGCAAAACTTCCTGCAAAGAAAGGCTTCACATGATTATTTACATTGTAATGTTTGCGCTTATGCTCGTTCTGGCATATCCGCTTTGCATTAAGAACCCAAGCAAGCTGAAAAACGGAATTTACGTCGGCGCTGTCTTTTTAATGTTCTACCTTGTGTCGGTTTTCCGCTACGGCATCGGAAACGATTACCTGAGCTATATGCAGATTTTCGACGACATTTACAGAGCTGACTGGGGACAGATTTTCGCTCTCGGCTACGAGCCGGGGTTTGCGCTGCTGACTAAGCTTATATCCGCCGTAACAACAGACATTACCGCGATTTACTGCATTTATGCGCCGTTCATACTTGTTCCTGCCGCAATAGCAATCTACAAGTACAGCAAGAATGTGTGGATTTCCTGCATCGCTTATATGTGCCTTACATTTTTCTATGCGTCAATGAGCTTTATCAGACAAAGCATTGCGGCGTCAATTATTCTGCTGGCGTTCTGCTTCCTGCGCGACAGAAAAATTGTGCCGATGATTCTTATGGCGCTGCTTGCAACCGCGTTCCACTACACTGCTCTTGTAATTCTTCCGCTGTTTCTGTTTGCGGTGCTGTTCAAGCCGACAAAGAAAAGCCTTATCATTTACGGCAGCGTAACCGTTGTTGTTTATGCAGCATATATGATACTGCTCAAGGGATTTGGCATAAACCCGCTCAACCTCATTGCCGATGCAGCTACCGCAGTATTCCGTAAGGATTTCTCATCATATATCGGAACCGTATTCTTCCAAAACGGGCTTGACTGGTACTATGTAATCATGCCGCTGGCTGTTCTGGCAATTACGCTGATTGCTTATTTCAAGGGCTGGGGTGAAAAGAACAGCGAAGCCCGTGTTCTGACTAACTTTATGCTGTTTACAGCTACTTTCTGGCTGTTCTCAACAATAGTATTTATCCTTGAAAGATTCTCGATGTATATGTTCATTTACGTTGTACTGGCACTGCCGTCAATGCTTGAATATTACAAGGACTATCTTGCGGAAAAAAACAAAAAAATACTGAAAAAATCCGAAAAGAAGTCAAACAACTACCCGCTTTATGCAGGACTTCTTGTTGCGGGACTTTTTGCATACAATGTTTTCGGAATGTGCGTCGGATACCACGGAGTATTTCCTTACGTCTGCAACATTCCCGAAATAGAACAGGTTTCCAACAACTCTCTGAACGCTCAGGAAAAATACGAAAAGCTGAGAGGCACTAAGGATATTTATCGTTACCTCATAATGCTGAAGGACAGCAATTACGGATATATTATTTCCTCGCAGAATGCCGATTACAGCGGAATTAACAGCACTGTCGTCCGTGCATTCAATTATCTCGGCATTGACACATCGTTCATTGACGAAAACAAAAATGTGTACATTGCCGCGCAGAACGGCGTGGTCACAGACGAGGTTATAAGCGATACAAACATTAGCTCGGTTTATGAATTAGGCGGAAAAACATATGACATTGTATCGGGCGACGTTTCTTCCGTCGCAGTCAAAAACGAGGACGGCGGCTATTCGTCAGCCTTTGACGGACTTAACGTGTTAGTGTTCGATGCTGCAAGCGGAACCGCAATCGACTTCATGAGCTGGAACACAGCAAATATCAGACTAACATACAACGGCTCTATAACATGGGGCGAATAAAAATTATTATGCAGCTAAACAGACTGCCGAAAAGCTGAAATTAAAGCTTTGCTTAAGCCTTTTTTTAAAAGCAGCGGATACTCGGGAC
>CAKSIR010000076.1 GCA_934462775.1 uncultured Ruminiclostridium sp. | reverse complement strand
CAACGATTTTGACCGCATTTCATGCGGCTGCTCCGCTGCGCGGAGGTCTGAGAACATTGTATCATCAAATCCATTTGTCTGTCGGCAAATGACGGCTTTACCGTATCGCCTTGCGGCGATTTGATTTGTGTTATATTTACTTGTAGTAAGCGTTATGCTTTATTTTTTTAGCGGCGATATATACATTTGTATATACGCCTATTACCGTACAGTGCTGCGGAGAAACGGTGGATTATATGACTATCAACGACGTAAAAAATCTTATTGATGCCGATGTGCTTTGCTGCGAGGAAAACCTGGACCACGAAGTCCATACCGCTTGCGGCTCGGATATGATGAGCGATGTGCTTGCCTTTGTAAAGGATCAGGCTGTGCTTCTTACGGGTTTAATGAACCCACAGGTTATCCGCACAGCTGAAATGATGGACATTATATGCATTGTCTTTGTCCGCGGAAAAATGCCTGATGAGAATGTGATCAACCTCGCCAGGGAAACGGGAATCGTTGTACTTTCTTCAAAAATGCGTATGTTTGAGGCCTGCGGCATACTGTATTCAAACGGCCTTCACGGCGGAAACCAATGAGCAAAGGAGAAGAAAATGCAGCTTTTATATAACATTCCCGGCGATGATTTCACAAGAGCCGGCGAGGCAAGCTCTGCCATAAAAAACAAGCTTAAACAAATGGGTATTTCGCCTGCTGTTGTGAGAAACGTTGCAATCGCCACCTACGAGGGCGAAATCAACATGGTTATCCATGCAAACGGCGGGACTATAACCGTTGACATAAGCCCGGACAAAATTACAACCGTGCTGAAGGACACGGGCGCTGGTATTCCCGATGTTTCCCTGGCTATGCAGGAGGGCTATACAACTGCACCCGACGATGTGCGTTCTCTCGGATTCGGTGCGGGAATGGGACTTCCCAACATGAAAAAATACTCTGACGAGTTTGATATTCAGTCAACAGTTGGTGTGGGAACAACTGTAACCATGTCCTTTAACGTTAGCTGAATGGACACATTTTTTCACTCGGTTCATCTTGAACCCGAGCTTTGCAAAGGGTGCATAAACTGCCTTAAGCGCTGTCCCACACAGGCTATCCGCGTCCGAAACGGTAAGGCAAGCATTATAAAGGAATTCTGCATTGACTGCGGCGAATGTATAAGAATCTGCCCGCACCATGCAAAGAAAGCAACCTACGACCCTTTCGACATACTTGATAAATTTGAATACAAGGTGGCTCTTCCGCCGCCGTCGCTTTACGCTCAGTTCAATAACCTTGAGGATAAGGGACTTGTGTTGGAGGCGCTGCTGAAATTGGGCTTTGACGACGTTTACGAGGTTGCTGCTGCGGCGGAAATGGTTTCGGAAATAACCCGCGACCTTATACGCTCAAAAAAGGTTAAGCTGCCGCTTATTTCGTCAGCCTGCCCATCTGTTGTAAGGCTGATAAGAGTGCGCTTTCCTAACCTGATTGACTCGGTTTCACCGCTCAACGCTCCTGTTGAGCTGGCGGCTGAAATGGCAATGAAGCGTGCAATTCAGAAAACGGGACTGCCGAGAGAAAAAATCGGCATAATTTTTATCACCCCCTGCCCTGCCAAAATGACGGCTATAAACGTGCCTCTCGGAAAAGAAAAAAGTCAGGTCGACGGCGTTGTGGCAATGAGCGAGGTTTACCAGAGGCTGCTACCTCTCATGAAGGAAATTTACGAGGCAAACCCAGACGGATACTGTAGCCAGACCATTGATTCGGCAGGCAAAATCGGAGTCAGCTGGGGAAAAAGCGGCGGCGAAGCAGGCGGTCTGCTTATTGAGCAATACCTTGCCGCGGACGGAATCGAAAACGTTATCCGCGTCCTCGAGGACTTGGAGGACGACAAGCTCCATAATCTCACCTTCATTGAACTCAACGCCTGTTCAGGCGGCTGCGTAGGCGGAGTGCTTGCCGTAGAAAATCCGTATATTGCAAGAGTGAAAATCAATACCCTTCGTAAATACCTGCCGATTTCCTGCTCCCACCTCAACGACAACTATCCCGAAAACGCCTTTCTTGACGAGAAAATCCAGTTCATGCCCGTTTATAAGCTTGGCAGCGATATAGCCGAATCAATCGAGCTTATGGCAAAGGCTGACGAAATTTTGGAGCGGCTGCCGGGGCTTGACTGCGGCTGCTGCGGAGCTCCTACCTGCAAGGCTCTTGCCGAGGACGTTATAAGAGGCAACGCGTCCGAAAAGGACTGCATACACATTCTCAGGGAATATATCCACAAGCTTTCCGACGAAATGAGCAAGCTTGGGTAAGGAGAAAAAATGACTGTAACGGAACTGCTGAATAACAAGGCTTTTTCAGCCCTCAACAAAGAAAATTCAGACCGAGAAATAAAGTCGGTTTACTGCTGCGACCTGCTCAGCATTGTTATGGGCAGAGCGCCTGCCGACTGCGCATGGGTCACCGTAATGGGCAATATCAATGCGGTTGCGGTGGCAGTGCTTGCCGACATATCGGTTATTGTGCTTGCCGAAAATATGCAGATGGACGCGACCGCACTGAACAAAGCAAAGGCGCAGGGTGTGAACGTAATCACGACCGAGCTGCCCGTTTTTGACGCAGCCAAGCTGATAGACGGTGGCATTGATGGGTGAGTTTTCGTACGACCTGCACATTCATTCCTGCCTGTCGCCATGCGGAGATGATGAGAGCACTCCCGCAAACATCGCAGCGCTGGCGGACTTGCTGGGGCTTGACATTGTGGCGCTTACCGACCACAACAGCTGCAAGAACTGCCCCGCTTTCTTTAAGGCTGCGAAGCAGTACAGCTTTCTCCCAATTGCCGGAATGGAGCTGACCACCGAGGAGGAAATCCACGTTGTATGCCTTTTTGAGAGCCTTGAAAAAGCAATGGAGTTTGACGGGTATGTTAGTGAAAAAATACTGCCCATACCAAACAAGCCCGAAATTTTCGGCAATCAGTTTATCATGGACAGCGAGGACAATGTATGCGGCACAGAGGAAATCTGCCTGCTTAACGCCACAAGCATCGACCTGTATTCACTTGTAAATATAATCGGCGATTTCGGCGGAATCTGCTTTCCTGCCCATATCGACCGTTCTTCGTTCAGTTTGCTGTCCTCACTTGGATTTATGCCTGAGGATTTAGGCTTCAGAACGGTTGAAGTTCGTTATAAGGAAGCGGTTGACAATCTGAAAAAGCAGCACCCATATCTGCAAAGCTGCAAAATAGTACACAATTCGGACGCGCACACTCTTGAAAATATATCACTGCCCGAAAACCTTTTAACAGCCGATGAAAAGACTGTATCCGCTGTTCTAAAAGCGCTTTCAGCTAAATATAAATAAGCTCCCTTGCCGAAACAAGGGAGCTTCGCTTATTTAAGCCTTAATCAGAAAATTGCTACAACTGCGCCGTTGTATGTGTTTGCAATGTATTCCTTAACAGCGTCAGATGTAAGAGCCTTTACAAGAGCCTGCGTCTTTGCGCTTTCAAGGTCTGCTGTTCTTACTGCTACAACGTTTGCGTATGTCTGAGCAGCTGCGCCTGATGCGTCTTCTGTTGCAAGTGCATTTGCAATGTCAAGACCTGCTGCAAGAGCGTAGTTGCCGTTGATAACTGCAATTGTGCCTGCGTCGCTGTTGTTGAGCTGTGCAGCAACCGTATCAGCCTGAACTGCCACGATGTTGTATCCGCCGTTGTCAACAATGTCAAGTGTTGAAACGCCTGTTTCTGCGTTAGCGTCGTCAGGAAGCTTGATTAAGCCTTCCTGCTGTAACAGGAATAAAGCTCTTGTTTCGTTGCTGTCGTCAGCAGGAATGATGATTGTTGCGCCTGCCGGAACTTCTGCAATTGATGCAACGCCGTTGCCGTAAATTCCGAACGGCTCATAGTGAACGGAAACTGCTGCTGAAAGGTCTGTGCCGTTAGAAGCGTTGAAGTTGTTCAGGTATGGTGTGTGCTGGAAGTAGTTAGCGTCAAGTGTGCCGTCAGCAAGCGCCTGGTTCGGAAGAACGTAATCGTCGTATACAACGATTTCAAGGTCGTAGCCCTCTTCCTTAAGAGCGTCCTTAACCTGTTCAAGGATTTCAGCGTGCGGTGTTGAGCTTGCGCCTACCTTGATTACTTCAAGCTCCTTGTTTTCGTCCGCTGCGTCGGCAGCTGCTGTTGTGTCTGCTGCTTCGGCAGATGTGTCTGCTGCTGTTGTGTCTGCGGAAGTGCCTGTTGTTTCGGCATTTGTTGAACCGCAGCCTGCCACTGCAAATGTGAGTGTCAGTGCAAGGATTGATGTGAGTAACTTCTTCATGATGTTTCTCCTTTTCTTTTGCTTTTTTCTTTCTATTTATAAACACCTTACAGTGCTTATTACTTGTTTATTCTCTTGTCCGTTTTGCTTGCAATTCTCATTCCCACTTCCTGGATTATCTGTACAATTATAATTGTGAGAAGAACCGCAATCCAGATTATGTCGTTGTTGTATTTCTGATAACCGTAGGTCAGCGCAATCATACCAAGTCCGCCGCCGCCGATAGTTCCCGCCATTGCCGAATAGCCGAGAATTGTTACCATTGAAATGACCGAGCCGGTGATGAGGGAGGGCTTTGCCTCGGGGATAAGCACCTTCCACACGATTTTGAAGGAGGAAGTTCCCATCGCCTTTGCAGCCTCGATAACGCCGCTGTTTACCTCGTTTATTGAGGATTCAACCATTCGCGCGACATAAGGGGCAGCCGCAATAATAAGTGTAACGATCATCGCATTGTTGCCAAGGCTTGTTCCTACAACGAACTTTGCCACAGGCAGCATTGCCACCATAAGAATTACGAATGGAATACTTCTGAACACGTTTACCAGTATTCCAAGCACTTTATTCAGCCACGAAATCGGGTGAATACCGTTTTTGCTTGTTACGCAAAGCAGAACGCCCAGCGGCAGTCCTATAAGATATGCAAAAATAGTTGAAATAAGCGTCATGTACACGGTTTCCCATATACCTGTGAGAAGCATACCGTTGTCCCACAGCTTAAAAAACATATCCGACATGGTCAATCCTCCTCGCTGAATTTCATATTATTCGCCTTGAGCCAGCATCTGATTTTGTCAGCGTCATGCTGCTCCTCGGGAAGCTGTATGATTATCTGACCGAACGCCTTGCCGTCTATGTCCTTTGTATCTGCAAACATAATGTTTACAGGCGTTTGGCAGGCAAGTATCATATCTGCGATTACCGCCTTGTCTGAGGATTCGCCGTCAAAAATGATTCTCAGCAGCTTTGTGCCGATTTTCTTTTCAGTAAGCGGAGAATGCGGGAGAATAAGCTCTCTTGCAATTTCCGACTGCGGATTTGCAAATACGTCCGAAACGTTTCCGATTTCCGCAATGTGACTTTTATCAATAACCGCAACCCTGTCGCAGATTTTATCAATAACCTTCATTTCGTGGGTGATAACTACTATTGTTACTCCCAGTTTTTCGTTGATTTCTTTAAGCAGGCTGAGTATCTGCTGAGTTGTGTTAGGGTCAAGCGCGCTTGTCGCTTCATCGCAAAGCAGATATTTAGGGTCGGTTGCGAGGGCGCGGGCGATTGCAACACGCTGCTTCTGACCGCCCGAAAGCTGTGACGGAAACGACTTTTCCCGATCCGAAAGTCCTACCAGTTCAATAAGCTTTCTTGCTTTTTCGATGGCGTTCGCCTTGCTTACACCGGCAATTTCGAGCGGATAGCAAACATTTCTCAGTACGTTTCTCTGCTCAAAAAGGTTAAAGCTCTGGAAAATCATTCCTATATTTCTTCTTGTAAGCAGCAGTTCCTTCTGCGAAAGCTGCGTAAGGCTCTTTCCGTCAATAATTACATCGCCTGTTGTAGGGCGCTCCAGCAGGTTGATACATCTTACAAGAGTACTTTTTCCAGCGCCCGAAAGACCGATTATTCCGAAAATTTCCCCGTCGTTTATAGTAATATTTATGTCGTCAAGGGCTGTGATTTGCTTTTCGGACGTTTTGTACGTCTTGTTCAGCTGTTTAATTTCAATCATACTAACCTCTCAGTTTTGGCCAATTCCAAGTATGTCTATTAGAATAATAGTAATTCATACAATTTCCGTATGTTTTGGATTATATCATTTATCGGATTGATTGTCAACAATCCGCCGTTATTTTGTATATTTGCTCAAAAAATTAAGGTCGGGCTCATATTTTTTGTTAGAAGTAATTGTAAAAAGGACGGCAAATCAGCCGTCCTTTGTTTTACTTATCCTTGTTTTCTATAAGCTTAGTCATGCTTTTTGCGGAAATCAGCATTGTGGAGCCGTTATGCAGAATTGCCGAGGCTGCGGGAGTAATTATTCCGGCCACGCCAAGCGCAATTAGCGCCGCATTGAAGCCGACAATAAAGCGGTAATTTGAATGAATTCTGTTCATCAGCTTTTCGCTTATTTCCCTGACAATAACGAGCTGCGAAAGCTCGTCGCTGCAAAGGGTTATGTCCGCAACCTCTCTTGCAATATCCGAGCCGTCGCTCATGGCAACGGACACATCGGCTGCCGCAAGAGCAGGAGTATCGTTCACGCCGTCGCCTACCATAATTACCTTATGACCGTTTGCCTGGAGCGCCTTGATGTACTCGCTCTTATGCTCAGGCAGAACCTGCGATACATACATATTCAGCCCAAGCTGCGCCGCAACGCGTTTTGCAGCCGCCTCCGCGTCGCCTGTAAGCATACAGATTCTGTTAATTCCCTTTTTGCGGAGCATTGAGATTATCTCCGGCGCTTCTTCACGAATCGGGTCGTCGATTACTAACATTCCTGCAAGCTCGCCGCCCACTGCTAAGAAAATGGACGAATTGCCCTTGCTCTTTTCGGTAATAACGCTGCGCTGTTCATCTGTCAGCGGCACGCACTCGTCCTCAAAAACAAAGTGTGCAGAGCCGATAATTGTACGTTTTCCGTTGTAGTTTGTCACAATTCCGTGAGCAACAAGATATTCAACCTCTGCGTGTTCTTCCTCGTGGAAAAGGTTCTCTTCTTTTGCCTTGTTTACAACTGCTGTTGCAACGCTGTGCGGAAAATGCTCCTCAAGGCAGGCTGCTGTTTTGAGGACGTAATCGCGCTCATAGCCCGCAAACGTCACAACATCAATAACCTTAGGGTTTGCATTGGTCAGCGTACCCGTTTTGTCAAATACAATGGTGTCGGCCTCAGCAAAGGCTTCAAGGTACTTTCCGCCCTTGACTGCCGCGCCGTATTCAGCCGCTTCACGCATTGCCGAAATTACGGAAATAGGCATTGACAGCTTGATAGCGCAGGAGAAATCAACCATAAGCACCGACACGGCGCGCTGAATATTTCCGGTGAGCAGCCATGCAAGGCCGAATCCCATAAAGCTGTACGGAACTATTGAGTCCGCAAGACGCTCCGCCTTGCCCTGAATGCTTGCCTTGAGGTTTTCCGATTCATCTATCATGCCGATTATTTTTGTAAGACGCGAGTCGTCCGCAAGTGACATTACCGAAATTACAATCTGCCCCGCCTCAACGGTAGTGCCTGCAAAAACGGTGTCGCCGCTCTTTTTCAATACCGGCTCGGATTCGCCCGTCATAGTCGACTGGTTGACCATCGCCTCGTTTTCAACAACCGTTCCGTCAAACGGGATAACATTTCCGGTGTAAACAATAAGCTCGTCGCCCACTCTTGCGTCCGCAAAAGCAATCTGAACAGGCTCGCCGTCTGTTTTCAGCCATACCTTGTCCACCTTAAGCGACAGCGACTCGGAAAGAGCCATCTTGGTACGCTGACGGGTGTAATCCTCCAGCAGGTCTGAAAGTCCAAGCAGAAACATAATCGACGATGCGGTGCTGAAGCTGCGCTGAATCAGCGAAACGCCTATCGATGTTGCGTCAAGGACAGATACGTTAATGTCGAACCTCAGCAGGCTGTCTATACCTTTAATAATATACTTGGCTGCTCTGAAAATCGTAACCGCCGTTCTTATCGGCGCAGGCAGCAGCCTTGAAACAAAACGCCTTGTAACCATTCCGAACAGGTCGGAAGCAAATTTTTCATCAGCCTTTACTGTTGCCGGAACAGGCGCTGTGGGAAGATTGCGGCTGTTCATACCTTTTATGTACGCAAGGACCGCTTTTTTCCCGCCTTTCTTGTATGTGACGAGAATGCTTCCGCTTCTGAAATTTGCAGCAGCCTCTTCAACAAAATCAAGCCTGCTCAGCTCGTATGCAATGCCGAAGCTTTCTTCCTTTGTGAAAGCATAATCACCGCAGCGCACTCTTAATCGGTTATATTTATCATATACAACAGTGTATTTCACAAAATCATCCCCGATTATTCAGCGTCCTCAGCCTCAACAGCATCGTCCTCGCACTTGCTGTTCTGTGACGCTTCAAAGCAGATGTCCTCAGCTTCTTCCTTCATCTTTGTCATAGCTGCGGCAGCCTCGTTTCTGAGCTTCATGCCGCCTGCAATCGTATTAACGCAGCCGTTTCTGAACGTTTTGCTCTTTACGATTTTGGAGCCGACAACAACTGCCAATGCGCCCAATGCAAAAAAACCTACCTTTTCGTTTTTAAAAATGTTCTTCATAAAAATATACCTCAGCTTTCTCTTGCATGAATTGCCGTAAAGTTAGCCTTTGCTAACTTTTTTAGTTAATACACATAACAGCAAATTCTTCCTTTATAATATTACATTTTGCGTCAATTGTCAACATTTTTAGCCATGTACGTTGTATATTTTTTTCATACTTCCATATTTTCACGGAATATTTAACGCAAAAGTTACTCTAAGCTAACTTTAAAAGGCTCGATTTGTCGATATGCACAAATTCCGTGCTAGAATTGGTTACATTTTACGCACTTACTTACATATTTATCCATTGACAACAACTATTTATTGGAATATAATATTTATAGGTAACATTATGTTGCTAATCGCAGTTAAAATGGAGGATATTGAAAATGCCAAAGCTGAAAGGAATTATAATCCGAATAGGTCTTATCTTTGTCATTATCAGTACCATGGCCATGTGCCTTACAAACTCGGTAATGACTTATATTTCATCCTTGAATTATGCAAAGGACGAAATGGATACAGCGCTCAACGCTTACATCCTGTCCATTGAGAAAAGCGTAGAGGTATATAAATCTCAGATAGAAGCCGCCGCCAGAAACTCATCGATTTATGACGAGTCGCTATCCCTGGCTGAAAGAAAAGCGATACTTGCCGAGCTTGCTGAGGAAACCAAGTTCAAGGACTTCTCCGTTTCATACAGCACCGGCAAAACCTACAACGATACTGATATTTCAGCCCGCGATTATTTCAAGCAGGCGATGAACGGAACTACATACATTTCAAGCCCGCTGGTAAGACTTACCGATAACTCGATTACAGTAATGTGCGGCGCAAAAATAAAGAGCAGCGCTTTTGACGGCGTAATCTACGGAGGTATCGACTACAACGTGTTCAGCGAGCTTGTTACCAATATCAATCTCGGTAAAACAGGAACAGCGTTTATTCTTGATTCCACCGGCAACATAATTGCACACGACAACGACGACTTTGTAAGACAGGAAATCACATTCAGAGATCTTGCACAGACAGATTCAAGCTATAATGACGTTGCAGCCATTGCCGACAAAATGGTCGCAGGCGAAAGCGGCATTACAACAATAAAGTACATGGGAAAAAGCAATTACATCGCCTATATGCCTATTGACGGGGCAGAAGGCTGGTCGCTTGCGGTAACCCTTACCTCCGACGAATATCTTTCAAACTTCTATACATCTCTCACAATCGGAATTGTTATTCTGTTGATTATTACGGTTGCCGGTATTTTCTTCTTCTTAAAAATTGCAGATTCAATATCAAAGCCTTTCGCAATTGTTTCAGCTCGTCTTGAACAGCTTGCAAACGGCGATCTGACAACTCCAATGCCGTCTGTCAGGGCAAAATCCCACGAGGTATCCGTTCTATTCTCATCAACAAACGAAACGATCAATAAAATACGCAATATTGAGGACGATATAGACAACGTGCTTGTTGGACTTGCAGGCAAGGATTTATCTGTCAAGCCAAGGGATATTTATGTAGGCGACTTCGTAAATATCAAGATTTCGCTTCAGACCATTTCAGACAGCCTGCACACTATCGTTTCATCGCTGAGCAGCGTTTCTAATGACGTAAGCGCAGGCTCAAACGAAATACTCCAGACTGCAAACAGCCTTGCAGAAAGCACAACTCAGCAGTCAACCAGCATGGAAAATCTTCAGAACAACATGGAGAACATTTCCGACAATCTGAATACAACGCTCAGACATACAATGAATGCCCTTGACCTTGTAAACTCCGCCGTTGCCAAGACCAATGACAGCAGCGAAAAGATGGCGCTTATGGTTGAGTCAATGAGCCAGATCAAGAACACATCGGGTCAAATCGGCAATATCATCAAAACCATTGACGATATTGCATTCCAGACAAACATTCTCGCCCTCAACGCAGCAGTTGAAGCAGCAAGAGCAGGCGAAGCGGGAAAGGGCTTCTCGGTTGTTGCGGACGAGGTAAGAAACCTCGCAAGCAAATCCGCAGAGGCTGCAAACAACACCACAGTGCTTATTGAAAATTCGATTTCAGCCGTAAACAACGGCACTGCAATCGCAGACGAAACAGCAAAGTCGCTGAGCGAAATCGTCGTTCTGATAAGCGAGATTCAGAACCTTATGTCGCAGATTTCCAATGCGTCCACCGAACAGACCAACAGCGTAAACGAAATCACCGACAGCATTTCTACTATAAACAACCTCACACAAAGCACCTCCGCAACATCGGAAGAATGTGCGGCAACAAGCCACGAGTTCAACAACAGCTCGGAAACGCTTCAGAGCATTATCAGCGAGTTCAAAATGTAACAAAAGTCCTCCCTTTATAACAAGGGAGGATTCAGCTTGTAGAAAAAGTCAAATTTAAAGTTTAGGTCAAGCCTTTTCAAAGGCTTGCAGGTTCTTAGGGCAGCGCCCTAAGTCGCTC
>CAKSIR010000075.1 GCA_934462775.1 uncultured Ruminiclostridium sp. | reverse complement strand
GTTTATACAATCAGGCTATCAGTTTGATTAGAAGGTATTATAATCTTATTGCAGATGATGAGCCAAATTGGGATAATTTAAAGGTACTACATTCTTGGGGTGGCTCAACTACTGGTGAAGGCTTTTATTCGTATATTTGTAAAGAAATCGGCGTTTCACCGATGAGATTTTCAAGCAATACAACATATAGTGATGTATGTAGAGATTTAATCGACAATAAACCTGTTCACGAAATTTTCGACTATGTATTAGTAGATGAAGCGCAAGATTTTCCGCTCGATTTCTTTTTACTCGTAGAAAAAGTATTAAAACAGCCCAAAAAAGTTGTTATTGCATACGATGAGTTGCAAACTACGAATGATATTAAAATACCTGATTTTTCCGAGCTGTTTGGATCAACTAATGGTAAGGCAAATATTGAATTGGATGAAAATCATGATTATATTTTAAGAAAATCGTATAGAAACACTTTGGAAGTTTTAGTTACCGCATTTGCATTCGGATTTGGATTTTATAGCAACTTAACACAGATAATACAAGATACTTTAACTTGGAATGCTTTAGGATTTGAAGTCGAAGGTGATTATGTAGAAGGCGATTCAATTACCGTTCATAGACCAAAAGAAAATAGTCCTAATTCTGTGTTAACATTTTATAATAGCGAACGTCCAATACAATCGAGGGTTTATTCGAATATTGATGAAACAGTGCACAGTGTTGTAGATAAAATTGTCTCTTTAATTACAGAGCAACAAATTACGCCAACGGAAATATTAGTCATTGATATCAAAATGAATAAAACTAAGACATTAAATGCAATACAATCAGGCTTATATGAAAAAGGTTTTAATTCACATATTCCCGGTGTTGTTACAGATGCAAGAGATTTTTTTAAACCAGACCACATAACTTTAAGCACACCAAGAAACGCCAAGGGAAATGAAGTGCCAGTTGTATTGATTGTTGGTTGTGAGGATATTTACGAAAAAAGCAACATGTCAGCTCAAAGGCAATCCAGGAACTTTATGTTTATTTCGATGACACGTTCAAAAGGATGGGTTTACTTGTTTGCTACAGGAAGAGTAAAGACAAAATTTGAAGAAGAATTAAAACAGATAAGAAAGAATATTCCTGATATTTATTTCTGTTATCCGTCTGCAGAAAAGGTGAATGAGATTTCTAAAATAAATTATCTAATTGATAATCCCGCTGCTAAACAATTGGATATGGATATTTCTAAATTTAAAAAAGCTCTTAACTATGCTAACGTGGACACTTTAAAGGCGCTTTTAGAACTCGACCCGGAATTTAAAAACAAGCTGAAGGACATAATAGGAGAGTAAATATGAATGCGTTTAAAGAAATTAGCGATGATTTGCGTAAAACAATCGTTAAAGGTTTGAAGCATAAGATTATATTAAATCCAATCCTCCCTTCAGAAACGCCTTCTTCGATATCAAGCAAATCAACTTTTTTTCGCGATGAGGATGAATATAAAACTGAATATGTTCGCGCTTATGAAAGAAATGAATATTTATTTGCTATGAACGATGGTTCTTTTTTTCAAATAAATTACGAATTTAACAAGAAAAGCAAAAATAAAGTGTATGTTTCAAAAATGAATCTTTGTTTTTTGCCAAATGTTATTGACGATAAGCTTGCACACAGTTATATAAGACTGGACTTTGATCCAGAAAGTAAAAATAGTTTTTTTCATTCTCAAGCACATCTCCATATTGGGTTTGACAGCGATATAAGAATACCAGTAAATAATATTATACTTTTTTCTGATTTTTTTGAATTCATAATATATTTATTTTATAATGAGAATTTACATTTATGGAATGAAAAATTAGAAATAGGTCATACGGTTTCTAAAGCTTTAGATGGATTATCTGAATACGATATACTTCCAAAAGAACTAGAAAAATATTTTTATCTTCATCAAAAAGCCAATAATTAATACCGATGCATTCTGATACTATATAAGCTGTCTTTGCATTATATTTATAATATCTGCCATACAAAAATCCCGTATCCAACATAACCGTCGGATACGGGACTTATTGTTATTTACCGAATTCAATGCGGACAGCCATAGACATATCCTGCCATTGAAATTCTCTGAGATATTTTCCTTTAGACTTCTGATAGGTCCTCGCCATTTCAAAGGTTATCGGAAAATCCCATTCAATTGCTACCTTAGAGAATAATCCCTTATCTGAGTGCAGCCTGTTCTGCCATTACCGTCACAGAATGGGTGCATACGTTCAAATTCGATATGATTTGCCGCTATTTTCTCAAAAATATTCGAATAAACCGTGTGGTTATAGTTATGGACAAAATACATCATAAGCTGAGGCAGCATATTCGGAGCAGGTGGAATATGTTCTGCCCCTTTGATAAATACCTGGGTTGTCCTCATTCCGCTTATTTCACTGATATTCTTGTTTATTATTACGGCAATATCTATGATAAAGCTTTGGGTCAGCTCTTCGTCAAGATGCTCCAGTACATAACTTAAAGCATACTTGTGATTGATTGCTTCGTAAATCTCCCTTGGCTGAGCTGATACTTTAAACGAATTATCATTGAAAATAATAGCGTAAGTTTCTGCATATGAAAGCGTACTGCCCTCAATTGCGTTAGAATGATATGTGCTGCGAGTAAAAAAGTCTTCAAAATAAGCTCGGTTGCTGCGTATAATATTTCGCATATTCAAGACAAGCACATCCTTTCATATAGTGATTTGATTATAAAATATCTGATTACGTTTGTCAATGAAAGAAATGTGTAACGAGAATTGTATAACAAGTTTTTTGTGCTACAGTGTAGCACAAATTGTTTGCAATAGGAAATTAAAAAAACAATATTATTTCAGCGTAATTGTTTTCTCTGCTCCTCAGCATTCAGGAGCGCTTCTCTTATTGCTGCTTCGGGATAATCGGATATATCTATACGGTCAATTCCCGAAAAGACCGATTTTGTTTTGTTGTTCAGCATTATATACTCAAAAGCACTTTCTATCTGACTGAATACTGAACTGCCAAATTCTCTGTGATCAATAAAGCTTGTGTTATATTCACTTTATTCACTTTCGTCAAGTGAATAAAGTGAATTTTCATATATAATCAGTGAATTTTGTGAGATTATTCGGTGCAGTCATAAAACCCTCCAACGTCTTGCCAAGGCAATGGGTATGTCTGTAAAAATTGAATTCGTACCCAATTAACCGCAGAATAACGGAAAAAAGAGTCCTGAAATATGGCAGCCGCATAAAAGCGCCGCTTTGTCTTTTCTTCCGTAACTCAAACATTATTTTGCAGATTTCCGCATAAATAAACGAGCAGATTCAGTAGCCGGCAAGCTTATGGCGATTTTATCTGCGCAATACCTTATCACTTTACCAAGGCGTTCGGAACGTATTTTCACAAGCGAAATCTCTCCCCTCAGGCATGACCCTTGACTCTGCTCTCCAATCAAAAAATTTTGAATGCTATTGACAATTTTGCAAAAACGTCGTATAATGAATATAGAATAAATCCTATATTACAAGGAGAATATATGTGGATGAGTTTGAAATAATATTCTATGAAAAAGAAGATGGAACAGAACCGGCCAAAGAATTTATATTAAGTCTTGATAAAAAAATGAGGGCTAAAATGTTACGCACCATTGAAATGCTGCAAAACAATGGTTATGAATTAAGAGAGCCTTACTCAAAATCTGTAAGCGAGGGCATATTAGAACTCAGAGCGAAGGTCGGCTCTGATATATCAAGAGTAATGTATTTCTTTGTTGTAGGTAAAAAAGCCGTTCTTACAAACGGATTTATAAAGAAAACACAAAAGACACCGAAAGAAGAAATAGAACGAGCCAAATGTTATCGTGCTGATTTCCTCAGCAGAAAGGAGAATGAACAATGACTAAATTCGATGATTTCCTTAAGGAACAGCTCAAGGACGCTGAAATAAAGGCAGAATATGAAGCTCTTGAGCCTGAATTTGCAATCATTCAGGCAATGATTGACGCTCGAAAACTGAGAGGAATTACACAAAAGGAGCTTTCCGAACGTACAGGAATTGCTCAAGGAGATATAAGTAAACTGGAAAACGGAAACGGAAACCCATCCATAAAAACCCTCCAACGTCTTGCCAAGGCAATGGGTATGTCTGTAAAAATTGAATTCGTACCCAATTAACCGCAGAATAACGGAAAAAAGAGTCCTGAAATATGGCAGCCGCATAAAAGCGCCGCTTTGTCTTTTTTCCGTAACTCAAACATTACTTTGCATGATTTCCGCATAAAGAAACGGTCGGAACCGGTAGTTGGCAAGCTTATGGCGATTTTATCTGTGCCATACATTTATGGGTATTATAAAGCGCCTTGATTTTAACCCCCACCAAAAACACGAAAAAAATCACAGCAGCTCCTCATCGGATTTGCACAGGTTTGTGAGCAAGGCGGCAAAATCCCTTATTGTACCGCCGCCGTTATTCAGCACGGCTTCAATTGTATCAAAAATTTCATTTTTCTCAGAAATTTCACCATCTATGTATTGACATATTTCATAAAAAGATGTATCATAATGATGATAAAGTTTGTTTTTTGAGGGCTTGCCTGTTTGCACCGGGCGGGCTCTCTTCCTTTTTGCAGTTATTCTGCGCTTAATTGCTCCCATGTAAAACCATACCACCGTGTAATGATTATCGCTATATACATTCCGATTGCTCTCTGAGCGAAACAGACGTTTTCTGAGCAGCTTTTTCTGCACCAACGCCTTTATTTCCGCAATAACGTCGGAGCGGCGCATTTTAAGCGCTTTGGCTATGTCGGAGTAGCTGTTCCACGAAATTCCACGCTCGGGCGAATATGCTTTGTATTGGAATAGCAGCACAGCAAGCGCCTTGTAGGACAGTCCCATTTTGAAAAGGCTGCGCGGAAAAAAGAAAAAGCCGTCATCAAACGGCAGCTCCTTAAGCATATAAATGTTGCTCCCGCAAAGTCCGTCGGTTTTTACAGTTGAAATAACAGTTGTTATTAACCCCTTTTTCTTCAGGGCGGCTATGTTTCTCGATACAGCTTCCGCCGTCTTTAAGCCGCAGCAGGCGGCTATAGCTGCCATTGATACTTTCTTATACTTGCTGTGAATGGACAAAAGATAGGTGTATATTGCAAGTTCCTTGAGCGTAAGTCCAAGGTCAAAAACGCTGTTGCTTACTTTTATATTATTCATTTTTTCTTCCTTAATATAGAATAACAGCAGACCTTTGCTTACAGTCTGCTGTTATTTCTATTTATTATTTTTTCTTTACGGCGTCATATTCGATTTGAAATGACTTCGCAATTACGCCGTGTGTTTTGAGTTTTTTAACGAATTTTGCTATTTTTATCGGATAAAATCCCGTTGCAGAAACAATATCGGATAATTTAATTTTACAGTCGCTCAGCTTTCCGTCCGACGCTGAATAGAGGTAAATAAGCAGGTAAAGCATATTTCCTTTGATAATCTCCTCATCTACATAAATGTCGAGAAAATAATCCGGAACAAGTATGCAGTCCTTAGGGTTGGGATTTGTCAGCGTGTATTCATTTACGACAGGAAACAGCGTAAAGCTGTTTTTGATTTTTCTCTTAGTGACGTAACCGTAATTAACAAGCTTATTTATAAGGCGGATAACGTTGTCTTTATGATTTACGCCCATTTTCTGCGCTATCTGCGGCAGCTTCACACGGACGGAAGCCGCCCCTGTCAATGCCGATATACTGTAAAAATAGCAGAGTATATAAAATTCTTTTCCCACGCTGACATCTGAATTGCGATGAAATACATCAGCCGGTATTTTGAAAAACTTATTCATATTTCTCCTTAAATTTAAAAGCCCCGCGCTGTAACCGCGAGGCTTTCTTTGCCGTGATTTACAAAGTGGCTTCATCAATAATTTCTTCCTGCTCCTGCTCCTGCTCCGAGTTGCCAAACTCCAGAAGATTGTTAAGCCGGCTTTGCTTTTCAAGCATTTCAGACAATTCGTTTTCGTATTCAAATTTCTGCTTCAGCTGCTGCTTAGACGCTTCAAGCTGCTTATACAAATCGCCCAGAATTTGCTCAAGGTTCTTTTTCCGTTGTTCAGGAGCTTTCGCAAGATTCATTATTTTTGTAACGCTGCCCGCTGTGGTATAGCTGTAACCCGTAGTATATGCAAGCTGTCCCTTAAGCACGATTTTCGGCGTAAAAGCATTAGGATTTGAGAATACAATATTCATTCCTCTATATGTTCCTATTACCCCGCTGTCTGCAAAATCATTTTTGGCGGCGTTTGCCGAGTAACTGTTTAACAATTCCATTATTACTTTTCCCGCTGCCTCACGCTCTGTATACACCTTATTATTGACAGTAATAAAAACAGTATCTGCAGGAACAGGGTTGCTGCTTACAGTTTCAATATCAATTTTGCATTTTTCTATTGACGCTAATGTTTCAGAAATCTCAAGAGGGTATTTTTCTTCAATGTTTCTCGTAAGCTGCCTTTGATTTGCGATAAATTCGTTTTTAAGCAGCGTTAAGCGGCTAACTTCATTGTCAACGGTCAGCTTTTCAGCAATCAATGGATTTTCTGTGGTTGCTGCTTTCATTTCGCTGAATGTTAGGGTTGCTTCGTCAATATCCTGGCACGAGCGCGAAGCGGGTTTGCCTGACATAACCTGTGATATGAAGAACTGCTTCTTCTCAAGCAGCTGCCAGCGATAGCTGTCAAACGTTCCTCTTGTACTGTAATATACAATATGCACCTTTTCGTTGGTGTTTCCCTGACGTACTAAACGTCCGTTACGCTGCTCCAAATCGGCAGGGCGGTACGGTGCGTCAAGGTGGTGTGCTGCTATCAGCTTTTCCTGAATATTAACGCCCGTGCCTAATTTGCCGGTTGAACCGATTATTACCCTTATCGAGGCGGCGTTTACCTTTCTGAACAGCTCATCTCGTTTAATATCAGTGGCAGCTTCGTGTATGAACGCTATCTCATTTTTTGAATATCTTCCCGTTTTTACAAGTCCGTCACGAATTGCATTATAAACGGAAAACTTATTCTCTCCCTGCGGCACGTTGGTATCGCAGAACACTACCTGAGCTGTTCCCGGATATTCCGCGTCATATTCAACTATTTTACTTATGCAGCGATTTACCTTTGAGCCTTCATAGTCCTCTGCTTCAGGGTCGATAATTCGAGCATCCAACGCCACCTTAGTCATGTAGGTGCATACTGCTAACATATTATCTTCTTTTCGGTCAACCGCTCCCGATTCGATTGCCTCAGCTCGTTTCATTCCCTCCTCAACCTGCAGCTCCTGGTCGGGAGATTTTTCGCATACTATTATCTCAGGCTTGCCGCCTACAATTTCAGGCAATTTCAACCCAAGCTCTGATTTTTTGCGTATATCGAACACCTCCATAAATGTATTTGTAAGTTCGGGCAAATTATGAAACTCGGAAAAGCGAGTTTTCATTCTGAAGCCGTTACCTGAGGGCTTAACCTCCAAAGCTGTTGTTGTTTTTCCAAAAACGCTCGCCCAATTGTCAAAATAATCAAGTCCCATTCGATGCAGAGTCTGCGGCTGTAAATAGTGCTGCATAACGTAAAGCTCGGAAAGGGTGTTTGAAACAGGCGTACCCGTGGCAAGCACAACACCTCCGCCATTGTTAATTTCCTGCATATAACGAATTTTCATCTCCATATCGGAAGCACGTTGACTGTCCGAGCTTGAGTTTATACCTGATACATTGTTCATCTTGGTGAACAGCGCGAGGTTTTTGTAGTTATGCGCTTCATCTACAAAAAGAAAATCAGCGCCAAGCTTCTCAAAGGTGATGAAATCGTCTTTTTTGAAATCGGCTCTCAGTTTTTCAAGCTTGTTTTCAATGGATTTTCTTGTGGCTGCAAGCTGCTTTACGGAAAAGCTTTTTGAGTTGTCTTTTTCCATTTCCGCAATTGCATTGCTTATACGCATTATTTTTTCGTCGTAAGCCCGTTCCTGCCGTTCCAGTGAAAGCGGTATCTTTTCAAACTGCGTTTGTCCCATGATTATAGCATCGAAATCCCCTGTGGCTATCTTGCTCAAAAATCTGCGGCGGTTTTCTTTTGTAAAGTCCTCGGCAGATGTAACAAGGATTTTTGCCGTCGGGAAGAAACGCATAAATTCTCTGCCCCATTGTGATACAATTGGCTTTGGGACAACGTATATAGGCTTTTTGGCAATTCCGATTGAGCGCATATATATTCCTGCGGCTGCCATTGCAGCAGTTTTTCCTGCGCCGACCTCATGAGCCATAAGGGCAGAACCTGAATGTACTATTCGGGCGATAACGTCTTTCTGATGAGCGCGAAGCCTTATATTTGGATTGATAGACGGTATTTTGAGATAACTGCCGTCGTAAGAGCGGGGTTTTATTACGTTGAATTTGCTGTTATAAATATTTTCAATTGCTGATATGCGCTCATTGCTTGACAAGATCCAATTGTGAAATTCATTTTCAATTTTGTTCTGACGCTCACGGGCGAGCAAGGTTTCATTCTTATTAAGCACATAACGCTCAACCTCATCACCGTTAGAGTTTACTACTTTTTGTTTATCCTTTACCTCAACACGTTTTAGATTAAGTGAAGCCTCCATTATTTCATAAGCGTTCATTCTTGCCGTTCCATAAATTTTATTGACCTTTACCGATGTTGCTTCAAGATTTTTTCCTGAAATTTGCCATGAATTAAGAATGCTGTTATATTTTACATCAATAGCAACTCTATGTGAGGAATCGCTCACCTTATTCCAGTTTGATGTTTGGAATGTTTCGTACATAAACTGTCTGTACATTTCCGATGGAATGTATATTGTACCAATTCCGTAAGAAATGCAGTTTATAGGAATAAATTCAGGCTGATTTTCCTCCAGAGCCGACACGTTTCTTGCAAAGAGCTCAGGGGTTTCCTTTGCGTAAATCCTTGCGATTTCAAGCTTGTCTTTGACGTATCCGCTCAGGTATTCCTCGGCAAGCTCCCACCCGCCGTATTTTCCGTCATAATTTATGGGATTGAGGTAAATTTTATCGCCAAGCTCCTCTATAACTGTATCCGGCTCCTTCCCGCAAAGGTGTGACATATATTCTATATCTACCTTATTTTTTATGTTCAGCGAAATATACAACGCTTCTTCTGAGGTTTTCGCCGTTTCAATAAGCTTGTTGGATACTACGGTTGCCTTTGTGAATATATCAGCTTTCTTGTAAACAGTCTGAACCTGTCCGTCCTTTTCCTCCTCGTCTTCGTACTCTATGGAGCTTACAAGGGGCGCTCTCAGGTCATCGTGAAAAGCGGTCAGATTAGCCTTGCTGTTTATATATCCGTATTTCGTTACAAATACATCGTACATATCCGCTAACTCTTTCTGGGCAGATCTGAGCTGTTCTTCTGAATAATCCTTAACCTGCAGGTCGATTATATACTGCGTTTTATCGGCTATCTCGCATAGCCCCTTTATTCGCCCGGCTTCTGTATTATTCTTCGCAGCATATTCCTCAAGGTATCCGTTTTCACAATACCAGATACGGTTGTCATTTAAGTAAAAGCAGAAATTTCTTGCGTTTTCGGGCGCTTCAATACGTTCTGAGCCGTATTCCTCGTCAGCTTCTTCAACGTCCTCGGCAGACGCTTCTGTATGAGCGGCGCTGAATTGTGCGTTAAGCCTCATAAGCGCCGTTTCTAAATCTGATTTTAGGTCTTGATTTTCCTTTGGAACACATACTCCGCTGTCACCAAATCTGCCTGAGCGCCGCTGCATTGTTCCAAGTATCATATCGGGATTTGATAAATAATATCTGTTTATAGATTCAATGTAGTTGTGGTTTTCATCGTACAGATTATCGGGTCTATGCGCCCATTCGGGCAGATTATACAACAGCTCGTTTTCAGACAAAACAATGTCACGCTTTTTCAGAAATATAACGTCTGTGGTAACTTCCGTACCGGCAATTGCCTTAAACGCTGTGATTGGCAGCCGCACAGCTCCTATAAGTTCCGCACGCTTTGCTATGTCAATGCGAACGGAATTACTTATTTTGTCCATTGTACCGCTTGAGGTTATCAGAGCAGCTATGCCGCCCGCTTTAAGCTTGTCCAATGACTTGATAAAAAAGTAGTCGTGTAATAAATAGGAGTCGGTGTACGTTTTATCATAAACCGTGAAATTGTCAAAAGGTACATTGCCTACTACTGCATCAAAGCTTTCATCGTCAAAAGATGTACGCTCAAATGCTGTTATTTTAATATCAGCGTTTGGATAAAGCTTTTTCGCAATACGACTGGTAAGCTCATCAATCTCAACGCCTGTAAGCTGTGAATTATCAGCCATACTGTCGGGTAGTACGGAAAAGAAATTTCCCGTGCCCATTGCGGGGTCAAGGATTTTCCCACCATTAAACCCAAACCGTTCAAGTGTGCTGAATATTGGTCTTATAACAGCGTCGGGGTCCGTGTAGTATGCTGTTCTTGTGCTTAAAATTGCCGAATTATATGTTTTTTCATCGAGTAGGTTTTTAAGCTCATAATATTCTTTTTTCCAATCTTCTGCACTACTGTCAAAAGCTTTGGAAAGTCCGCCCCATCCTACATACCTTGACAGTATCACCTGTTCTTCCGGCGTTGCAGGACGTTTTTCCTTTTCGATTTCGTACAGCTTTTTTATAGCAGCAATATTATCACGGTATTTTGCCTTTGCGCCTGCTGCATAAACATTTTCGGTATAACGATAGTTTTGCTCCTTTACAATGGGTTTAACGTCAGCGACAGCCTTTTCAATAGGCTCGTTCATCTTATCTGTTTTGGCAGCATTGCTGACAGCTTCGGTAATTACCCCCGAAGCAATTCTATCCTTATCACGCTGTTCTTCGAGAATTGGAATTACATCATTGTATGACGGAAAATTCCGCATAAAATCAATAACTCCTCCGTAACCATCGCCTATGTCCTGTCTTTCGGAAAAGCTTTTGCCATCAGGAAGATTAACGGTAAATTTTGTTTTATC
>CAKSIR010000074.1 GCA_934462775.1 uncultured Ruminiclostridium sp. | reverse complement strand
TCCGACTTCTGCGGAAGTCGGCTTAGGGCGCTGCCCTAAGAACCTGCAAGCCTTTGAAAAGGCTTGACCTAAACTTTTAAAATGACTTTTTCGACAAGCTGCAACGGCATATCACAAAAAAGTGATGTGCCGTTTTACTTATCTTATTTCTATTGCGGCAGGCTCTTCGGGGACTGCCGCTTTTGATTTGTCGTAAAGCTTGTTGGGGAGCGTTACTGTAAAAGTGCTGCCCTCGCCCTCCTTGCTTTCAACGGAAATGTCGCCGCCTGAAATCCGTACAATGCGCAGTGCGAGAGCAAGTCCAAGTCCGTTTCCCTCCGAGGAGCGGGAGCTGTCACCCTGATAGAACTTTTCAAAAACGTGTCTTGTAACGCTTTCGGACATTCCGATTCCGTTGTCGGCAATTTTAACCGTGACAGCCTCTTTCTTTTCAGTCAGCGAAACGCTGATTTTTCCGCCTTTTGGAGTGAATTTTACAGCGTTGCCGATAATGTTTGTCCATACCTGCATTAAAAGCTCCTCGCTGCCCTTGAATTTTATAGGCGCAAGGTCAATGTCAAGCTCAAGGTCTTTTCCGCTCCACAGCTGCTCAAGAGAAAGAATTGCCTGCCGAATCTGCTCGTCAAGGTCGAAAACCTGCTCGTGTATCTGCATTTCCTGATTTTCAAGCTTTGAAATTTTCAGAATGTTGCTGGTGAGGGTTGAAAGCTTTTTGGTGCTTTCAATAATTCTGGCGGTGTAGTCATTTCTTTCCTCGCGGGTCAGTTCATCGTTTTGCAGCAGTGTTGCGTAGCCCTCGATTGCCGCAATGGGCGTTTTCATTTCGTGGGAAACGTTGGTTACAAAGTCGCTGCGCAGGGTTTCGGTGCTGCCAAGCTCCTGAACCATTTTGTTGAAGCTTACCGACGCCTGCCGCAGCTCCTCAATGGAGCTGTTTTCATCAAGCCGTATGCTGAAATCGCCTTTTGCAACCTTTTTTGTTGCGCTTGTGAACGTGGTAAGGGGATTTAGCATTTTTTTACTGATGATGGCTGAAATTGCCGTGCCGATACAGCAGCTCACCAGAAGAAATCCGATAAGCGGAAGTATGGGATTCAAGCCGAGGTTTATAGTTATTCCGAAAACGTGAACAACGATTATTGAACTCGCGCCTATAATAACGGTAGACGCAAGCATTACAAAGAAAATGACCAGTACGAAATACCACCACAGCCCGTTAAAGCTGTCTTTTTCACGTTTCATCAACCCTTGCGCACCACCTTGTAGCCCAGACCGCGGACGGTTATTATTTCAAAATCCGCATTGTCCTTAAACCGCTCGCGCAGACGGTTTATATGTACGTCAACCGTTCTTGCGTCGGATTCGGATTCCATGCCCCATATTTCGTCCATAAGCTGCTGGCGGGTGAAAATCCTGTCGGGGTAGGAAATAAGCTTGTAAAGCAGGTAGAACTCCTTTTGCGGAAGAACGGCGGTTTTGTCTTCGTTCCTTACCGAAAGTGAATCGTAGTCAAGCTCGGTATTTCCGCAGGTTATTCGATGCTCGTTGGCGATTTTGGCTCTTCTGAGCAGCGCGCCCACTCTCAGCACCATTTCGTTCACATCAATCGGCTTGACCATGTAATCGTCAGTACCCAGAGAAAAGCCCTTCTGTTTGGACTCAAAATCCTCCCTCGCTGTGATTATCAGGATAGGCATATTGTAATTCGCTTCGCGGAGCTGCTTTGTAAGCTCGTAACCGTCAAGCTCAGGCATCATCAGATCCGAAATTATCAGGTCTACTATCTCTCTGTCAAGTATATCCAGCGCCGCCGCGCCGTTTTCAGCGCCAAGCGCATTGTATCCGTTTTTTGTAAGGACTGTGCATAACAGCCTTCTCATCTGTGCGTCGTCCTCGACAACCATTATGTTGAACATTTAACTATCTCCGTTCATATAGCAATTATAATTTCATATTAGCACCGCATTTTAAACTGAATTTTAATAAAAAGTTTATTTTTAGTTTACAATTGACTGTTATAATCTAAGCAAATCAAAGGATTATTATCGGCCGACAGCTCCAATAATCACTTTCACACTGTTTTTACCCCATTTCAATTTCATAAATTAAATCTCTGTCGGCTGCTAATATAAAAACAAAAGCTTCGGTCTCCCCACCGAAGCTTTTCTTTATTCGCCCATCTTCTTTTCTGCGTAGCTGTCGAATTCGTTTTCGGGAATAGGCCTTGCAAAGAAGAAGCCCTGCACCATATCGCAGTTGTTTGCACGGAGGAAATCAACCTGTTCTTCGGTTTCAACGCCCTCGCAGATAACGGAAATCTTCATTTTGTTCGCCATGTTGATAATGCTGGAAACAACGATTCCGTCGTTTGAATTGAAATTGCTTCCGTTGCTGAGAAACTCCTTGTCGATTTTGAGAATATCAACAGGCAGATTTTTAAGCAGGTTGAGGGAGGAAAATCCCGAACCGAAGTCGTCTATGGAAACAAGGTAGCCAAGCTTTTTCAGCTCGTCCATTGTTTGTATAGCAGCGTTCTGATTTTCAAGGAAAACGCTTTCGGTAAGCTCAAACTCAATAAGGTCGGACGGAATGCGGTACTTACTGATAATCCCGTTGACTATTTTAAGGAAATCAGGGTCCTTGAGATGAACTCTTGAAACATTGACGGAAATAGGTACGATTTTTTTGCCTGCGTCAAGATGAGCGCGGATAAATTTGCAAACCTCCTCGTAAACATAGAAGTCAACGTTTACGATAAAGCCGTTGCGTTCAAGATACGGAATGAAATTATCCGGGCGCACAATGGTTCCGTCAGGCTTTTTCCAGCGCACAAGCGCCTCTGCGCCTACAAGAGTGTCGGTTTTCAGCTCGATTTTCGGCTGATAATATACCACGAACTCATGGTTTTTCAGCGCTGTCTTTGCCTTATTTACAATCTCGATCGAGTGGGTTATTTCCTGCTTCATGCTTTCGTCATAGACTACGCAGCAGTTTTCGAGATTTTTCTTGGCTTCCCGTCTTGCAATGTTCACGTTGTCGACCGCAGTGCCGATGTCGATTTTTTTGCAGTCCTCAACAATGTAAATTCCCGCCGCAGACGTAACGGAACATTCGCTGTTGATTTCCTTTTCCCTTTCGGAAAACTCGTCAAGGAATTTCAGCATATCGCCGGCAATTCCGTCAGGGTTTTCAATTCTCATGAAAATAAGGAATTTGTCGGAGAAAATACGGCTGCTGCACTTTATAGGTGTGTCGATGCTGTTGATTTTATCCGCAAAGCTGCAAAGCATACGGTCGCCGTTTTCGCTGCCGTATTTTTCGTTGATGTATTTAAAGTTGTTTATGTCGCAGTAAATAAAAGCGAATTTGTCGCCCTCAAAGCCGCGTTTTGCAATGTCGGTAACGGTATCCCTAAACAGATTGAAGCAGGGCAGCCCGGTGAGCTTATCATAGTTTGTAAGCTTGTCTACAAGGGAGGTCGCCTTTTCAAAGGCGCGCATTTTTAGAAGGTAGGACGAGATTATTTTACTGATGGTTTTCAGCGCTCTTACTTCGTCAACCGACCAGATTTTATGCCTTACGCAGTCGTTAAAGCTTACGCAGCCCTTGTATTCGCCGCACTCGATAATTGCGCAGCTGAGGGCGGAAACGGTTTCCATTGCGTCAAAAAGGCAGTAACGGGATTCGTTGCCGCTGTCTATTACGGAAGTGTCGGGCGCAAAATTCATTCCGTTTCCGTCGTATGACTGCACAACGTCGTTCCATTGCCCTTCCGTAAGAGCGATTATTTCGCCAAGCTGAGAGCGTGCGGTTTTTGAGCACCACTGATAGGTGTATTTAAGGCAGCGCGCGTCATTCGTTGTTTCAAGAATGCTTACGCGGCTGAGGTCGAAATGCTTGCCCACCTTGCCAAGAAGAAGCGTTATGGAATTTTCCACATCTCTTGTCTTGTTCATTATGTCGAATGCAAAGTCGGTTATTTCGGTATCAAAAATATTGCTGGTGGTGTTGAGCGGCGCGTCGCGCTTGTAGCGGTTTACATGAATGAGATTTTCTCCCGTTTCAAGGGAAACATCGTCGGCCTCGCTGTAAAACGTGAAGCAGTTTTTTCCCTCGTTTTTGGACGAGTAAAGAGCGACGTCCGCTTTTCTGAAAAGCTCGTCGTATGTATCGCCGTCGGTGGGGAATATGGAGATACCCAGACTGCCCGTGATTTTGTCGCCGTTTTCTCCTGCGTAAAGAAGCTCAAAAACGCGGCAGATGTCAGCCGCCTTGCTTTCAATGTGAGAGCGCTGTTTTATTCCCCGCAGGAAAACAAGGAACTCGTCGCCGCCTATTCTGCCTACGACGTCGCTGGTTCTGAAAAGGTCCTGCATTTCCTGCGACAGGTCTACAAGAATACTGTCGCCGAACAGATGACCCAGATTGTCGTTTACCTTTTTGAAGTTGTCAACGTCAACGATGATAAGCGCGTCAAAGGTTTCTCTGCTGTCGGTTCTGAGGTAGTCCTTTACAAGGGAACGGGTGGTAGCCTTGTTGTATATCTTGGTGAGGGGATCTCTTTCCGCCTTGTCGATAAGTCTGCGCTCGGCGTCCTTGCGCTCGGAAATATTAAGGATTGTTCCGATTACGCGCACGGAAACACCGCTGTCATCGGAGATAGACTTGCCCTGAATCTTGTACCAGCCGTATTCGCCGGTATCCCTGTCGAGCAGGCGCAGCTCGGCAATTACCGACTGATGCCCCAGACGCATATTGTCGCATATACGCTCGAAATTATCCACGTCGTCGTCGTATATGAGCTTCTGCGACTTGATTTCACTTTCGAAATCGGTGTATGTAACCGTGTGGAACAGCTCGCCGTTTTTGTACTTGCTGAAAACGATGGTCTCGGTTTTCATATCAAGGTCGAAAAGCAGGTCGGCGGACAGCGACGCGACTGTTGTAAGCTTTACCCACTCTTTTACGTCAGGCTTGCATGAGGTTACGTCAATTACGGCGCAGGTTATTGTGTAAATTCCGCCGCTGTTGTCGTTAATCTGTCCCTCCGCCTTGAGCCATCTGCTGTTGCCGTCCTTGTCGGGAGCAAGGTATTCAAACGAAAAGAAAGCCCCTGCCTTGTTGTCTGCACTGAGCGTTTCCTTGAGCTTTTTTACAAAAGCCTCGCCTGTTATTTTTGAGCCTGAACCGCTGAGGTGCAGGGAAAGATATTCAGCCTTGGTGTATCCCATAAGCTCAAAAAATCTGTCTGACGCATGGATAATTTCAAGCCTGTTTCCGTCATATCTGAAAACAATTATTCCGCAGGGAATTTTGCCGCCCTCAAGCCTGAATTTATCAAAATCAATGTTATTTTTTAGCAAGCGGAAGCCCTCTCTCATAATCTTAATAGTATATCAACCTTAAATATTATACATTATTCGATAAATTAAGTCAATAAAAACAGGAAGATTTGTGTAAAACGAGAATAAATTTTGTGTAACGTACAATTTACGCATAAATTTTATATAGCAAAGTACACAAAATGCAGTTACGCAAATAGCATATCTCACAAATAATGTAATATCACCGAACGATTTTTTTATTTGGGTTGATTAAACAGGCAGAATATGATATAATTTACTTACAAACATTGCTTCTTGTGAAAGGAAAGGGATAGAGATGAAGAAAATATTAAGCCTTATTCTTTCCGCCGTACTTATGGTGGAGTGCGCGGCGGTTTCTGTGTCGGCAGACAATACAGCCGATTATACAGTATCGGAAAGCTATTCGTCCAGTCTTGCAGCCAATGACGATGAACAGCTCAGCTTTAACGACTATATTGTTGAACAGGTTGAAAGCTTTGCAAAGGAAATTGACGTTTCCAAATATGCCGTTGCCAACGGCTGGGATTCCAACGAGTGCATGGCTCAGTACCAGAACGTGATCTATGCAAATCCTCAGCTTTTCTATGTAACCGCCAACGTCGGCTGTACATTCAGCGTAAAAAAGGGAATGTACAAGCTTACCAAGATTGATTATACGGTTTCTAAGAAAACCGCTGCGTCGATGATCGAAAAGTTTGACGAAGCGGTTGATAAGGCGCTGGAATGTGTGAACGACAGCATGACAGATGTAGAAAAGGCGCTTGCAGTCCATGATTACATTATTCTCAACAACACATACGATACAACATACTCAAACTACACTGCATACGACGCTCTGGTAACGCAGAAATCCGTGTGTCAGGGTTATGCGCTGGCATACGAGTATATTATGAGCAACTGCCTCGGCATCGACTGCACAATGATTACAAGCGACTCCATGAACCACGCATGGAACTACATCAAGATTGACGGCAAGTGGTATCACGTTGACCTTACCCTTGACGACCCGCTGTTCACAGGCACGGGCGAAAAGATTGCCAAGAATGACGCAATGGGCAGAGTGCTTCACAAGAACTTTATGCTCAGCGACTCTGCAATCAAGAAAACTCCTACTCCTCATAAGGGCTGGACAACGAACGGACTTCCAAAGGCAAGCAGCAAAAAGTACGACAAGTATTTCTGGAAAAATACTGAATCCGGTATGTTTAAGGTAGGCAATTACTGGTATTACATTCAGCTTGACCCGAACAGCCCGTGCCTTGATTTTAACAGCACTCAGAGCATGGATATGTACTCGCTTATCAAGAAGTACAGCTTCAAGACAAATAAGTCAAGCACCGTCTACAAAATCACATCGACATGGTACAAGTGGGGCAAGTCAACCGGTCTTTCAAGATCGTGGTACACCGAAAGCTATGCAAGACTGGCTGTTTACAACGGAAAGCTGTATTTCAACACCTCGGACGGCGTTTATTCCATTTCCACCAACGGAAAGAATCTGAAAAAGGTAGCTTCTCCGTCAACGACAAAGGGATTTGTCTATGGCATAAGAATCTATGATAACAAGCTTTACTGCACGTTGAAGCAGGCTCCTGTCGACGGCGATAAGAACGTTAAAAAGTATACGCTCAAGTAAGCGAAATCCGTAAGTCCATTTCGGGCTTACGGATTTTTTATGCACTGACGACTCCGTCCTTTATTCTGATAATGCGCTGTGCGGTTTTGGCGGCATTGCCGTCATGGGTTATCAGCACCACTGTTTTTCCCGATTTGTTCAGGTCGTGCAAAATGTCCATGATAATTCCTCCCGAACGGCTGTCGAGGTTTCCGCATGGCTCGTCCGCAAGAATGACGGGAGGGCTTGCCGCAATCGCGCGGGCAATGGCAACGCGCTGCTGCTGTCCGCCCGAAAGCTGATTTGGCTTATGCTCCGCCCTCGCCGACAACCCCACCATCTCAAGCGCGGATTTTACAAGCTCGGTTCTTTCACTGCGGCGCATTTTGCGGTAAATCAGCGGCAGCTCCACATTTTCCGCAGCGGTAAGTGTGGGAATGAGGTTAAAGCCTTGAAAGACAAAGCCGATTTTCTCGTTTCTGATAACGCTCAGTTCGTTCTGCGAAAGGCTTGAAATTCTTCTGCCGTCAAGAAAATATTCCCCTTTTGTGGCGGTATCAAGGCAGCCGATAATGTTCATCAATGTGGTTTTTCCGGAGCCGCTTGCTCCTACGATTGCGGCAAATTCGCCCTCGGCAATGGTAAAGCTGACGTCCGACAGGGCGTGAAGACAGCTTTCCCCCATTTGATAATCCTTATAAATTTCCTTTATCCTTATCAATTTTATTCCTCCTTTCGGGAGCGTTTTCGGGCGGGTCAAAATAGCAGCAGGGCGAAGTAAGGGCGTTGGTGATTTTTGCGCTTCCCTCAAGTCCGCAATAGCCCTCCTTCTGATAGCGGCATTTTTCGTTGCATAATATCAAGTTCATGGCAAATTCCCTTCAGCCGTTGCTTGAAGCAACAGGCGTTTTTGTATTATTGTGACTGAATTTTTTTCAAATATTCCATAATATTTCCGATGTTTTCTGTCACAATATACTTGAAATACATCAGCGAAAGGAATGGCTATGAACATCAGAACAACACTAAAAATATCCGCTGTCGTCCTGCTTGCGGCAGCGGGAGTTTACAGCGCCGTTTCCGCTCCCGCGGCGGTGGAAAGCTTTCTGCCTACGGTTTCAACCGTTGAAGTTGGAACGAGGGAATACTGCGAAACAGTATCCGCAGCGGGAACAATCGAAAAAACTGACGATTGGTACGTTACGGCAGCGGTTGGGGAAAGCGACATACGCAAAATCAGCATAGGTCAGACTGCGCTCCTCAGCGGCGCGGCCTTCGACAGCGGAAGATACCGCGCGGAGGTGGTAAAAATTGCGGACAGCGCAAGGCAGAAGGTAACGCTTACAAGCTCGGAAACGGTGGTTGACGTAACATTGCGGTTGGAAAATCCCGATGATAATCTGCGTTCAGGGTACACCGCCGTTGCGGCGATTGAGGTAAGTCAGCCTCAGGACATTTTTACGCTGCCGTACAGCGTTATCCGTCAGGACGACGCAGGGGAGTACGTCTATGCGCTGCGCGGCAGCAGCGTAGTCCGCTGCGACATTGAAACGGGAGCGGAATTTGAAGACGCCGCGGAAGTAAAATCAGGCATTTACCTTAACGACAAAATAATTACCTCCCCCGAAAGCGTTGAGGCAGGCGCTCTTGCAAAAACGGAGGAAGTATGCGGATAAATCTTGGTTTTTCGGGAATTTCACGTAGCAGAACACGTTCGCTCCTCACCATGACAGGCATAGCGGTTGGAGTTTTCGCGGTGGTGCTAATTTCTGCGCTTGGGTCAATCGGAACGGCAGAAATTGAGGATACGCTGAATGTAATGGGAATAAACTCGGTTATGGTTCAGCCGGCGGAAACCGTTTCGGACATTACCCTTGACAATGAGGATATAGCGGTGCTTGCACAGGTTGAGGGCGTTGACAAGGCAATGCCGCTTATGGCAAGCGTTACCGAAACAAAGCTGATAGGCCGGAGCATCGACTGCATTGCGTGGGGCGTTGACAGTCAGGCAAAGGACATAATTTCCATTACCGCAAAGCACGGCAGATTAGTCAATAACAGCGATGTTGCCGCTAACCGCAGGGTATGCGTTGTCGATGAAAAGATGGCGGTCGAAACCTACGGCAGGAGCAACATAGTCGGCAAAACCGTCAAGGTGCTGCTGGGCGGCGCATACTATGATTTTGAGATAGTCGGCGTTGCGGAATCGGGCATAAGCTCGCTTCAGAGCGCGCTTTCCAACATTATTCCAGACTTTGTTTATATTCCCTACACCACCATGCAGGCAATTACAGGCAGAACCACCTATGACAGAATTGCGGTGCTTGTAAACAGCTCCCTCAAGGAGGACAGCGGCGTTACCGACCGCATACAGACCGCCATAAACGCAAGCAAAAACGTGGATTCGGGAATATGCGTAAATAATCTTTTGCAGCAGAAATCCCAGATGGAAAACATAATGGGAATACTTACCCTTGTGCTTTCGCTTATCGCGGGAATTTCGCTGTTTGTATCGGGAATAACTGTTATGACTACCATGCTTGTAAGCGTCAGCGAGCGCACCCGTGAAATTGGTATAAAAAAATCCATAGGCGCAAAAAACAAGGATATAATGCTTGAATTTCTCGTTGAAAGCGTAACGCTTACCGCTATGGGAAGCGGAGCGGGGACGGCGCTTGGGCTGATTGCCGCCTTTGTCGGCTGCCTTGCCGTTGGAGCGGCTTTTACCGTAAATATGCAGATGGTACTGTTTGCCTTTGCAGTTTCGGTGGCAATGGGGGCGGTTTTCGGCGTTTATCCTGCACGGGAGGCTGCAAAAATGAAGCCTATTGACGCATTGAGAAACTGAATAAAAATACAGCCTGCTGTTCTCGGCGGGCTGTTGCTGATGTGCAGAATTTTATATAAGCCATTTCAAAATAAATATACCGCAACGATAAAATTGTAACATAAAAGTTAAATATTTTATATCTGTGTAAACGAATTCATGATATTATTATACCATAACCACGAGGTTATGATATAATTGTCCGATTTGCGTATGTGCGAGGACATTTTGATGTATGATAAGGAGAAATTGACATGAGAAATTTTGAGGGCTTTAAAAAGGGTATAAACCTCGGCGGCTGGCTGTCGCAGTGCCGCGATAAGTACAACGAGGAGCATTACGGCAGTTTTATTACCGAAACGGATATTGAAAGAATAAAATTGATGGGTCTTGACCATGTAAGACTTCCGATTGATTACAATGTCGTTCAGAACGACGACGGAAGCTTTATCGAAAGCGGTTTTGCGCACATTGACAGCTGTGTTGAATGGTGCGAAAAGAACGGGCTTAACATAATTCTTGACCTGCACAAGGCCTGCGGATTTATTTTCGACGACGCTGAATACTGCCAGTTCTTTTCCAATGAACAGCTTCAGGATATGTTTGTAAAGCTCTGGGAGGAATTTTCACGCCGCTACAGAAACAGGGACAACATTGTTTTCGAGCTGCTTAACGAAGTAACCGAAGCGCGCTTTGCGGATACATGGAACAAAATTGCAGACAGAACAGTCAAGGCAATCAGAAAAATCGCCGACAAAACGAGAATTATTATCGGCGGTATTTTCAACGGCAGTGTTTACGGAATGACGCTGCTTGAAAAGCCGTACGATGAGAATATCGTATTCACTTTTCATTGCTACAGCCCGCTGCTGTTCACTCATCAGGGCGCGCACTGGGTTGACCGTCTGCCGTCCGATTTCAGAGTAACATACCCCGGAAAGGCTGACGAATACGGAGAGCTTTCCGCAAAATATTTCGGCAGTGATTTCAATAATGAGTACGAGCCTTTACACGGCGAAAGGCTTAGTGAAACGTACTTTGAAAACATTTTCGCAGACGCGGTTAAGACGGCTGAAAAGTACAATGTTCCGATTTACTGCGGCGAATACGGAGTAATAGACACCGCTGACGAGGAGGGAACGCTGAACTGGTACAGAGATATTCACAAGGCTTTTGAAAATCTGGGAATAGCCCGCGCAGCGTGGACATATAAGGAAATGGATTTCGGACTGACAGATAAGCATTACGAGAGTATTTTTGACAGTCTTGTAAAGCTGCTTTGATGTGACAAAAAGCACCGCAGAAATTTGTTCTGCGGTGTCAGCGTGTCGAAAAACGTGCCACCGGCACCTTTTTCGAGGATTTTGTTGTGAAAATTATTCACTTGTGGGG
>CAKSIR010000073.1 GCA_934462775.1 uncultured Ruminiclostridium sp. | reverse complement strand
AAATTCTGTCATTTTGATGTATAATAAACGCTTTGCGTTTATTATACCATAACCACAAGGTTATGGTATAATTGTCCGATTCGCACGGAGCAAATCTATGATTTGCGTATGTGCGAGGACATTTTGATGTATAATAAACGCTTTGCGTTTATTATACCACAAAATTTCAAAATGTACAACTATTTTATTTCAACAATTGTTATATTTTCAGCAGGAATTTGAATTTCTGACAGCAGGGTGCTCTTGATTACTGCTGCCTGTGCTTTATCAAGACCTGTTGTCTTGACAATGATGTTCGCGTTTGAGTCGGTAAGGTAGCAGAGCGCGTCGCTGAAGCCCTGTGCTTTCAGCAGGTTTTCAATCTTTGTTTCGCTTTCAATGTAGCCTCCAAGCTGGATTGCGTCCTGCGCAATTACCGCAAGCTCGTCAGCCGTTGAATCTCCGCCGCTGTACATACTTTTCAGCATTTCCACCGCCTCGTCGCGGCTTGCCTGTTTATCAAGCCTTGCCTGAGCAAAATATTCGTCCGATGAGGAAACGTCAATCTCCGCAGAAGCAGGTTCGGACTGATTGAGTCCCTCAATGTCCGCCGATACGTCCTTTGAATCGCTGCTGCTGACAAACTGAACATCGCCGTAGTTTCCGGCTGTGTCCTCCACAACGGCAGAATTGTTTGAAGTTTCAATGTTGCTGCCGCTTGCCGCAAGGTAGTTTACATAAATTGCCACACCGAGCAGAACTGTAAGGCAGGCTAAGATAATCTGCTTTTTGCCGATTATTAAATTCAAGCGTCTTTTCATATTACAACCCCTTTTCTGTTAATTGGTTACGCTGACCTTTGTTGAACTGATGTCGAAAACCTTTGTGACTGCGTCGACGATTTTCTGCTTTACAACAACGTTTCCGCCGCCGTCACAAATTACAATCACTCCCCTTACCCGGGGAGAAATTACCGATTTAACGGTTTCTTTTTCCGAAAGAACGTTTTCCTCTGTGCTTTCCATGGTTATCATAACGTTGATTTCTCCCGTACCGTCAATTCGCGAGAGAATTGACGCAAGCTTTTCCTCAAGCTGTCGCTGATAAACCGAAATGTCGGTTGTTTCGGCTGCCGCGTCTTTTTTTCCTCTGTCCGAAAAATCCCACAGGAAAATAAACATTATAACCGCAAGACCTGCAAAAATAAGAATTTTTACCGTCCTGTCGCTTTTCAAAAATGCAGAAACGCCTTTCAGATTGAAAATTCCATTCATTTTGCCGCCCCTCATGAATATTCAATGCTTACCGTTATTTCATCACCAACCTCCGCTTTTACAATTTGCCGTGCTTTTTCCGCAGCATTGCTGTTAATCGGGTCAAACACAAGCTTAATTTCACTAATAGATATGCAGAGAGTGTCCGAAATATTAACGGTGATGTATATTTGTTCGGGAATAATGCCGTAGCTGTCCAGAAGCTGCGTTATGCGGTCGGACATTTCCTTTGCAATTTCCCTTTTTGCCTGATCGCTGTATCGGTCGGTGAAATCAACATAGCCGCCGCTGGCAGTGAATGCCTTGGATACGCTGCTGAAATCAAAGCTGCCGCCCGTTACGAAAAAGGCTGCCGATGTTATAAAAAAGCAGGAAATCAACAGAGAAATCTGCTTCCTGAACATTTTTTCGGGCGCAAGCATTTTGAAAACAGCTGTCAGAATAGCAACAAGGCTTACGTTGAGCAATATTTTTTCCATTACGCAACCCCCGATCCTATGGCAAGAATCAGCGCCGTGGATACTATAATCATTATCATAAAGCAAAAAAGCAGCGACATGATTATAGTTATAACGCTTTCTCCGCTTTTTAACAGCGACGTCATAGAAGAAACGCCGAACATATCGCTTACTGCCGCGGCAATTGTAAGCGCCAGCTTATAACATATCACCGAAGCAAGCGCAGGCATTACAAGGCTTACTCCCGCAATTATGCCGAAGGTTCCCATGCTGCTTTTTACCAGTGCAAGGCTTCCCTTGACGGTGGACAGCGCGTCCGAAACTGCTCCTCCCACAATTGGCACGGAATTTGAAACGGCAAACTTTGCAGCTTTCATTGCAACCGAATCCGCCGACGAGGTTATGAAGCTTTGCATTCCCAGCAGTCCCACAAACACCGTCATCAGCAGTCCTATCCCCCACACTGCCGCTTTTTTCACCGCCGCCGCAAGCTCTCCGATTTTCAGATCGGGATTCACCGCTCCTGCAACGGAAATGCCGAGAACGGAGCTTGAAAGCGGCATTAGGAATGTTACCGAAAGCTGCGAGAAAACCTGCGTTGCAATGATGAGGATTGAACCGAAAACCGTGGCGGTGGTAGTCTGCCCGTTTATGGCGATTATCCCTGCGAAGGCAGGCACGAAGGCAATCATGAATGTTCCCGCTGCGTTCAGCGTTTCGACTGCATAGCTTATGCTGTCGGCAATATATGTACACATCATGCCTGAGCAGGCAAGTATTCCGACTATTCTGAAAGCACCTGCCGAGCTGCCTGCGCCGTCGCCCATTGATTCCACAATGGCGCAAAGAAGAATTACGCCGATAAGCATACAAAGCATTTTTAATGGCTTTACCGCCTCGCTGCTGAAAATACCCCATATTTCCTCAATAACGCTTTGAGGGGTAAGGGACAGAGCGCCGCTGTTATCGGGGGTTATTTCGTTTTCGTCAAGATAATCCTGCACACTGTCAGGCAAAGCGTCTATAATTTCCTCCTGTCCGTAATCCTCCTCGGCATAACATTTCATCGGGAAAAGAAATGCGGCAAGGACAACAATTATCACAAGTAATTTGTTCATATTCCCTCAATTTTCAGAACGAAATTAGTCCCGTTACAACATTTACAAGGCTTTGAAACAGCGGCAGCGAAATTACTACAATTGCGATTTTGCCCGCCATTTCAAGCTTTGAGGCTATTGCTTTTTCTCCTGCGTCGGAACAGCAGTCGGAGGCAAGCTGCGTTATGTAGCAGATAGCCAGCGCTTTAAGCAGCACGCTGCCGTAAATATCATTCAGGTTTACAGCGTCGGTTAGCTCGGTTATTGTATCAAGCACAGGCGAAATCAGCCCTATAAGCGCTCCCAGAATGATTATCCCCACCGTAAGAGAAACGTATATGCTGAATTCAGGCTTGTACTGACGTATGATAATTCCAAGCAGAGCGCCTGTAAGCCCAAGACCCACAACACTTAAAATGTTCATATAAACCTCACTTTATGAACATTACCAAAGCCCGAAGGTAGTTTTTATCGTGTCGAACAAAAGGCTGATTTCGCTTATGATCATCATCAGCACCACCACAAGACCTGCGATAGTGGTCATCATTGCTTGTTCCTCGCGGCCAGAACGCTGCAAAAGCTGATTCAGCACTGCAACAACAATGCCTATGGCGGCAATCCTGAAAATCAAGTCAATATCCATTTTAACCTCCTTAAATCAGCATTACAGCCGCTCCTACGCCCACAAGCACCCCCACGCTGCGGTACATTCTGCCCTTTTTCGAATACTCCTCCCGTGCCTGTTCAAGCCTATTCTGCAAAAGCTTTTTGTTCATTTCAAGCATGGAAATCTGTCCGTCCGTGTCAGTTTTTCCGAGTCCATTAAGCAGCTCGCGGATTATTGCCATATCCCTTTTATCGAGCATATACAGTTCGTCATCTGAAATGTTCACATTTCCGTTGGTATATGAACAGCCTTGCAGTACGGAACCTACGGATACTGACGCAAGAATTTCCTCCGGCTCAGCCGACTGACAGCGGATAATTGTCTGAATTTCATCGGTTTTAAATATGATTTCTTCCAGCGCTTTAACTCTTTTGTCAAGCTTTGAGGAAAGATAAAGACCTGTTCCTGTGCTTATAATCAGCACTGTAATCATTATCAGAATTTTCATTGTAACCGTCCGTTGCTGTTATAGATTTGATTTCACCAAGCTTGTCCCTGCTCATAAGCGCTATATGGCTGATTGCGCCTGTTTCAAGAATCGGCTTCAGTATGCAGCTTTTGTACGCCTCGGAAACCGAACCGCAGTGCGCGGTAATTACGAGCTTTACGCCGCTGTTTACGCAATTTTCTATTTCCTCGTTTTCCCTGCCGATTTCATCGCAGATGATATATTCGGGCGACATTGCCCGCAGCGCCATGCTGATTGCTTCGCTCTTTCTGAAACCGCTCAGCACGTCGGTATTTATTCCCACGTCGTTTTGCGGCACTCCTCCGCAGCAGGCAGCAATTTCGCCGCGTTCGTCAATAACTGTCACCTTGGAAATATTCCCAAGCTGCCGCGCTAAATCTCGCAGGATTGTTGTTTTTGCAGTCAGCGGCGGACCGATAATCAGCAGCCCCTTGAAATCTTTTTCCTCTCTGACAAGGCGGTAGAGCCTGTCCGCGCAGCCTATATGCTCCCGCGAAATTCGCAGATTTATTGATGAGTAGCCGCCGATTGTTTCGGTTTTCCCGTGCTTAACAACGTTTGAGCCGCAGAAACCCGCTCTATGACCGCCTTTTATTGTTATATAGCCCTCTGAAAGCTCTTTTTCGTGGCTGTAAACCGAGTATCCGCAAAAACGGGTTATGCAGTCGGAAACGTCCTTTGTGGTAACTACTCGTTCTCCTGCTTTAACTCGTGTGTTTTCAAGCTCCAGCATTACGGGACGTCCTGCTCTTAACCGAATTTCGGTTACGCGGTTTTTGGTAGCCGATGGCAGCTTTTTCAGCTCAATACCTATTTCGCCAAGCATTTCCGCCGCCGTATCAAATCTGCTTTTTTCTGCCGAAATCATTTTATCACTCCCTTGTTTTCGATAGTCAAGTGTATGAAATCGGGACAGGTTTTAGAACAAAAAAATACCTCGCTTTTTCAGCGAGATATTATACTCTTTTTACCTTTTATGTATTTGGCGTCCTGATAAATCATTGTTTTCGTGAACGGATTATATATTATATTGTAGCAGTTCTTGCCGAAAAACGCATATTCGCTCTGAGTGCATATCGGAATGAAAATCGCGTCCTCAAGGAGCGTCTGCTCTGCTTTTTTATAGTATTCAGCGCTTTCTTCCGCAGAAACTGCCTTTTCCGCCTGTGAAACAAGAGCGTTGAAGGCGGAGCTGCTGTAATTGGCAATGTTGCCCGAAACGGTGAACGGCTTCAGATAGGACGACGGGCTGTTGTATTCGCCTGTCAGCTTTACGAGAGCAAAATCGTAATCTCCGCTGTCAAGCGCGTTCTGATATGCCGAGCTGCTCATTGTTTTAATGTTGCAGTAAAAGCTGAAATCTGCCTGCCAGTCCTGCATGATTGCGCTGATGTAATTCTTTACCACGCTGTTGTCGGGAGCAATGAGGTTAAGTCCCGTCAGCGCTGTTGAACCTGATTTTTCAAAGGCTCTTTCATAGTATTTTTTTGCGGATTTTACGTCCGGCTTAACTCCCGTATCCCCCGCAAGTTCGTGATACGAGCTGTCTACTATGCTGATAGCTTGAGGAATCATACTGGAGGTTATGGAGTAGCCGCTCACGGCGTTGTCAAACTGCCTTGAAACGTCAAGCATGAGAGCTTTTCTTAGGTTGTCGTCTGAGAAAATCGACTTGGTGTTGAACAAAATCCCCCAGACCGCGTTATCGTTTTCAGTGTATTCATACCCCTTGCTCAGCAGCTCCGCCGCTTCCTCTCCGCTGGCAACATAGCTGTGTATTGTGCCGTCTGTAAAGTCTTTTTTCGGATTTGCCTCGTCAATGAAGAAGTTAAGTCCGTAAGGGTATATGTTATCGGGGTTCTTGATATTTTTTCGCAGGATAAGGTTGTTGTTGGTGCTGCTCCACTCGTCGTAATTCCACGCGTGAACGTAGAATGCGCCGTTGGAAGCGATTTTGTCTGCGCCAAGTCCGTATCTGCCCTCTGTCTGTTCGAAGAATTTTTCGCTGCATGGCATTGCCGGCGCAGTTGTAAGCAGCACCGGAAAAAGCGGATTAGGATAGTCAAGGGTTATTGTAAGCTCAAAGTCGCTGTCTGCTGTAACTCCGAGCTGATCCACCGGAACAAAGCCTTTGTTAATCAGCTGCGAATTTTTTATGCAGAAAAGCGTGCTCGCAACAGGGGATTTTGCCGAGGGATTAAAAAGCCGTTTCAGCGCAAACACAAAGTCGTGCGCAGTACACTGCTCCTCGAAATCCTCTCCGTCATACCAGAAAATGTCCTCTCGCAATTTGAATTTATATGTAAGTCCGTCCTCGGAAACGGTATAGCTTTCAGCAACGGCAGGCTTTACATCGCCGTTTTCGTCCAGCCTCAGCAGTCCCTCGAAAATGTTGGCGATGAGCAGTATTGCCGAATCGTCCTTTGCAGACTGAGGGTCAAGCGTCCGTGGATTTCCTGAAATGTCATATTTGAATATGTAGCCGCTGCCGTCGTCGTTTTCACATGAAGTGAAAATAAAGCACATTGCAGCAGCAAGCAGCATGGCAAGTATTCGCTTAAATTTCAATGCTGACTGCCTTTCCCTGCCTGACGGCAGATTTACAAGAATTGGTTAAAACGGTTTTGCATATTTTATGAAAAGTCATCATAAACATTACAAAAAACATTGGAGGTAGAAAATGTCAGAGTATTTACCTGAAGGCGAACTCATTCTTCGCGAAGAAAACAAGCTTCTCACCCGCTCGCTGCACGGTCTTGAGGAATGTCTTTCAAGCGGAAAAATTATTGAAGCGCCCTGCACCGTCTGCGATAACAGCCATAATCTTATTGTGGATTTCGGCTTTATGAAGGGGATAATTCCCCACGACGAGGGCGCGGTAGGAATAACCGACGGAACAACGAGAGATATTGCGCTTATTTCAAGAGTAAACAAGGCGGTATGCTTTAAGGTGACGGGTTTTTCAAAGGAAAACGGCGTTACAACGGCAATCCTTTCCCGACGCCTTGCGCAGGAGGAGTGCATTTTGAATTACCTGAACAAGCTCGGCTGCGGCGACATTGTTAAAGTGCGCGTCACTCACCTGGAGCAGTTCGGCTGTTTTGTGGACATCGGCTGCGGTATTCCGTCGCTGATTCCCATTGACGCAATTTCCGTTTCCCGAATAACTCACCCTGCCGACCGTTTTTTCGTTGGGCAGAAGATTCTAGCGGTGGTAAAAAACCGCGACAATGGAAAAATCACTCTTACCCACAAGGAGCTGCTTGGCACATGGGAAGAAAATGCAGCGAACTTTCATGCAGGCGAAACCGTTGCGGGAATCGTCCGCTCAATTGAGAGCTACGGTATTTTCGTGGAGCTTGCGCCGAACCTTGCCGGACTTGCCGAAATCAAAGAGGGCGTCAAGGTAAATCAGCACGCCAGCGTTTACATAAAAGCGCTCATTCCCGAAAAAATGAAGATAAAGCTGATAATTGTGGACACCGTTGACAGCGGATACGCCGCAGGAGGCTTCAACTACTTTATCAAATCGGGTCACATTGACCATTGGAACTACTCCGTTGAGGGAGCTGATAAGCGGATAGAAACTACCTTTGTCCCTTGATTTTGTCGCGGTATTCCTTTGCGGCGCGCTCAATTTTGTTGTCCCCGAATTGATAGTAAACTCTGTCCTTGATTTCATCGGGCAGGTACTGCTGTTCAACGTAATGATTAGGGTAATCGTGAGGATAAAGGTAATGCTGACCCTTTACCCTTGCGTCCGCGCCATCGCAGTGCTTATTTTGCAGATGTCTTGGGAAATCGCCCGTTTTTCCTGCTTCAACGTCAGCCAAAGCGGCGGCTATTGCAAGATAGCCGCTGTTTGATTTTGGAGCGGTCGCAAGAAGAATAACGGCGTCGGCAAGCGGGATTCGAGCCTCCGGAAAGCCGAGCTGTAAAGCGCTGTCAACACAGGCTTTAACTATGGGAATTGCGTTCGGAAAAGCAAGTCCTATGTCTTCGGCTGCAATTACAAGCAGCCTGCGGCAAATTGACGGCAAATCCCCCGCCACAATAAGCCGTGAAAGATAATGGAGAGCGGCGTTTTCGTCCGAACCGCGAATCGACTTTTGAAAAGCCGAGAGAATATCGTAATGCTGATCGCCGTCACGGTCGTATTTCATGGAGCTTCGCTGAGTAAGCTGCTCCGCAATGTCAAGAGTAATGTGTCCGTCGGCGGAAGTCAGCATACACAGCTCAACCGTGTTTATCGCCTTGCGCACGTCCCCGCCGCAGCCGTATGCGATGTGCTCGTACACCTCGTCGTCCACTGAAACGTCAATGTGATTTTCCTCGGCTGCAATTCTGAATCCGCGCTTTATGGCAGGAATAATTTCATCGGGCTTTACAGGCTTGAATTCAAAAACCGTGCTTCGCGAAAGAATGGCGTTGTATATGTAGAAGTAGGGATTTTCCGTTGTGGAAGCAATCAGGGTTATTTCCCCGTTTTCAATGTATTCAAGCAGGCTTTGCTGCTGCTTTTTGTTGAGGTACTGAATCTCATCAAGATACAGCAAAATCCCGTTGCAGGCGGAAAACGAATTGCGCTCGGCAATGATTTCCTTGATATCGGCGGTTGAGGCGGAAGTGCCGTTAAGCTTATACAAGCTCATGTTGGTCTTGTCGGCGATAATGTTTGCAACGGTAGTTTTGCCGATTCCCGACGAGCCATAGAAAATCATGTTAGGAATATGGCCGCTTTCAATAATACGGCGCAGCGGCTTTCCGGGACCGATAAGGTGTGACTGTCCAACCACCTCGTCAAGAGTGCGAGGGCGTATTTTATCTGCTAAAGGCATAAATTTTCCTTTCAATAAAGTTATTTCCCCGTATCCATAAGGCTACGGGGAAACATTTATCAGAGCAGTTCTGCTGCCTTAACGTTGTACTTTTCAAGAAGTGATTTAATCTTCAGATGCGGGTCGATAACCTTGCTTGTTGAAACGTCATGGTTAAGAGCGGCGATAAGGTACGCAATGTACTTAGAAACGTCAACTTCCTTGAACCATTCTCTTGCAAGTAAATCAGGAGTTCTGTAAGTAAGGTTTGTACCGAGAACGTAGTCAACAATGCCTTCCTTGTGAGCCTGGTCAAATTTGTCAAGACCGTTTGTGAAGATAGGATATGTTGCGTATGCGATAATTCTCTTTGCCTTACGCTTTTTCAGCTCGTAAGCAATATCAAGCATGGATTCGCCGGAAGAAATAATATCGTCGGAAATGAATACGTCCTTGCCCTCAACAGAGTTGCCAAGATATTCGTGAGCAACAATCGGGTTGCGGCCGTTTACAATCTTTGAGTAATCGCGGCGCTTGTAGAACATACCCATCTGAACGCCCAGCATTGACGCATAATACATATTTCTGTTCAGAGCGCCTTCGTCAGGACTTACTACCATAAAGCCTTCGGTGCTGATGTTAAGGTCGGGAACGTTTGCAAATAAGCACTTCAAAACCTGATAAGAAGGGATAATGTTATCAAAGCCCATAAGCGGGATTGCGTTGCATACACGAGCGTCATGCGCATCAAAGGTTATAATGTTTTCTACGCCCATTGCCTGTAATTCCTGTAATGCAACTGCGCAGTCAAGGGATTCTCTGTAATTTCTTCTGTGCTGTCTGCCGCCAAAAAGGATTGGCATGATAACGTTGATTCTGTGAGCCTTTCCGCTCATAGCCTGGATAATTCTTTTTAAATCCTGAAAATGGTCGTCAGGTGACATTGCGTTTTCCTTGCCGAACATTTTGTATGTGCAGCTGTAATTTCCAACGTCAACAAGCACGAAAATATCATCGCCGCGGATAGAGCTCTTGATTAAGCCCTTTCCGTCGCCGGAGGAAAATCTCGGGCATTCGCTTTCAATAAGGAACGTATCCTGATTCAGTCCGCCCAGCTGATTCCATTCAACCAGGTAGTGGTTGATTTTTTTGCCAAGCTCCTCAGCACCTCTTAAAGCGATAAGACCTAACGGCGCAACCATTTCCTTAGTATTTAAAACAATTTCGCTTGCTTTTGCAGTCATTATATTTCTCCCTATTTAATATTACTGATAACAAATTCCTGATATTACATATAAAGCGGATACTTTCCGCAAACAGCGTTTACCATTTCCTTTACCTTTTCCTTGTTGCCCTCGAAGTCGGAGGCTGTGAGGTAAATGCACTCGCCGATTGTTTTCATATCCTCTTCAACAAGACCTCTTGTTGTAACGGCAGGCGTACCGATACGAACGCCGCTTGTGATGAACGGGCTCTGCGGGTCGTCAGGGATAGCGTTCTTATTTACGGTTATGTAAACCTCGTCAAGCTTCTTTTCAAGCTCCTTGCCTGTCAGGTTGAACGGACGAAGATCAACCAGCATAAGGTGGTTGTCTGTACCGCCTGAAACAAGGTTAAAGCCCTTTTCAAGAAGCGTGTCTGCAAGAACTGCCGCGTTCTTGACAATCTGCTTGCCGTAAGCCTTGAATTCAGGCTTAAGAGCTTCGCCGAAGCAAACTGCCTTGCCTGCGATAACGTGCATTAAAGGACCGCCCTGTGTGCCGGGGAAAATGGCTTTATTAAACTTCTTTGCAAGCTCCTCGTCATTTGTAAGAATCATGCCGCCGCGCGGTCCGCGGAGCGTTTTATGAGTTGTTGTTGTAACAACGTCTGCATAAGGAACAGGTGACATATGTTCGCCTGCGGCAACCAGACCTGCAATGTGAGCCATATCTACCATAAAGTAAGCGCCAACGCTCTTTGCAATTGCGCTGAACTTTTCAAAATCGATCTTTCTCGGATATGCGCTTGCGCCTGCAACGATGAGCTTTGGTTTTTTCTCTTCGGCAAGCTTCTGAAGCGCGTCGTAGTCAATGCAGCCAGTCTTGCTGTCAACGCCGTAAGGAACGAAGTTATAATACTTACCGGACATATTTACAGGCGAACCGTGAGTCAGGTGACCGCCGTTGTCAAGGCTCATGCCGAGAACCGTGTCGCCCGGATTCAGCAATGCAAAATAAACCGCAAGGTTAGCCTGTGCGCCGGAGTGCGGCTGAACATTTGCAAAATTGCAGCCGAAAAGCTTCTTTGCGCGCTCAATCGCAATGTTTTCAACTACGTCCACGCATTCGCAGCCGCCGTAGTAACGCTTTCCGGGATAGCCCTCTGCGTATTTGTTGGTAAGCACTGATCCCATTGCAGCCATTACAGCGGGAGAAACGATGTTTTCGCTTGCGATAAGCTCAAGGTTTCTCTGCTGGCGCTTGAGCTCGGAGTTCATAGCGTCGGAAACTTCGCTGTCATACTG
>CAKSIR010000072.1 GCA_934462775.1 uncultured Ruminiclostridium sp. | reverse complement strand
CGACCTGGATGGGGGTCGAACCCACGACCTCTAGCGTGACAGGCTAGCGTTCTAACCAACTGAACTACCAGGCCAAATTGTTGGTGGGAGTTACAGGGCTCGAACCTGTGACCCTCTGCTTGTAAGGCAGATGCTCTCCCAGCTGAGCTAAACTCCCGCGTCAACAACATGATTGATTATACAGCATAAACTCTGTTTTGTCAACACTTTTTCAATAAAAAATTTCACTTTATTTAAAATGCTGTAAAATTTTCAATAAAACATTCGATATTTATGCAATATAAACCGAATAAAATCCGAAAAACGGCGAAAGATATTTGTAAAACTATACGAAAGGAAAAACAAAATATGATTATGGATAAAATTGCGCTGTTCATTCTGCTTGTAGGCGGTTTAAACTGGGGGCTTGTGGGACTTTTCCGCTTTGACCTGATTGCATGGGCTTTCGGCGGCAGCGCCTCAATTATAAGCAGGATACTCTATATAATCGTCGCTCTTTCCGCAATCTGGTGCATTTCACTCTATTTTAAGAAAAATCAGCTTATTGAAAATAAGTGAGCGACTGTTTCCCTGCCGAACAAGCAGGGAATTTTTTTTGTAAAAGTGAAACTTTTTTAATTCTTTTGAAGTCTTATATATAGAAGGCAAAATTTCTTCTGCGAAAGGACGGATATTATGAAAAAGGTTTTATCTTTACTGACGGCGGCAGTTATGGCTGTCACAATGATTCTTCCTGTTTCAGCGGCAGGAACGGATTCGGCTTTGAAATCCGCAATGACAATTGCTAAGCAGAGAGTCGACATTCCAAAGGAGTACACCGAGTTTGACTACGACAAGTACAGCACTGACGGCAGCAGCTATTACAGCATGAACTGGTTCCCCGGCGACAGAAGCGCCAACATCAATATTGTTGTATCAGGCAAGGTTATCTACAACATCAGCGTTGACGATTCTTCCGCAGGCAGCTATGACGAAAAGCTCAGCTTCGGCGAAAAGTCACGCAGCCAGCTTATCAAGCTTGCAAAAAGCAAGCTTAAGGTCATCAACCCTACAATTTACAAGAAGCTTGTTATTGACGAGGACAGCTTTGTTTCCTCCCTCAGCGGCACGAATGCAACGCTGCACTTTTACAGATATGAAAACGGCATAAAGGTTTACAACAACGATGGCTCGATTACACTGGACAAGAACACGGGAGAGCTGAAGGGATTTTCGCTTTCGTGGTTCAGCGGGGCAACCTTCGCCGACCCTGAAAATGCGCTTTCGCTTAAAGACGCCGAAAAGGCTTTCTCAAGCGAATACGAAATTGAACCTGTTTACCGTCTTGTTCCAAATTACGATGAGCAGAAATATGACGTTACAGTGCTTTATATTCAGAAAAACTATGATGATATAGACGCGTTTACCGGAAAAATATCCGATTTCAACGCTAATTTCTACGGAAACGGCTATTGGACTGACGAGGTTACGGACGACTGCGATGAGGATACATTGGCAAACGGCGACAAGGGCGATGTTGAATTTAACGAGGACGAGTTAAAGGCGATTGAAGCCAACAATAACCTGCTCACCACTGACAAAATTACCGAAATGCTCAAGGCGAATCCTGAAATAAATCTTTCTGACGATATGCCGCTTAAGAGCTATGTATTGGATCACGACCTGTTCGACGAGGATACCTATGTATGGAGCCTTTCCTATGTGAGCAAAAATTACAGCAAGGTTCTTAACGCTCATGTTGACGCTCAGACGGGCAAGATTATTGCCTTTAATCAGTTTACGGACAGCACGAATATAAAGGCGTCCGAATTTGATCAGGCGGCCGCTCAAAAGAAAGCGGAGGCGTTCGCAAAAGAACAGATGGGTTCCAAGAAATTCGGCAAATATAAGCTGACATCAACCTACTTATGGACGTATACAGATAAGAAAACCGGAGTAGAGTACGCAACCGATTTCAACATTACGTTTGATAGATACGAAAACGGACTGAGGGTCGACGGCGACAGCATTTCCTTTATAATATACACTGATTACAGCATTTCGTCCTATATGTCAACCTACACAAAGGCAACGTTCAAGAAAGCGGAAATTCTCACAAAGGAGCAGGCTTTCGACAAGCTGTTCGAGCAGATTCAGCCTACAATTTCCTACAAGTGCAATATTAACTACGAGAATAAAAAGTATAACAAAACAACCGCCCTGCTTTACAGTCTTGACGTCTTTACTCTTGACGCAAAAACAGGCGGCATAGTAGACTATTACGGCAATGCAATCGGCAAAAACACCGCCACCTACGGCAACTACACCGACATTAAGGACAAGGAGCTGAAGAAAATTGCCGAGCTGCTTGAGGACTACGGCGTTGCGCTTAAGACGGTAAACGGCAAGCTGAAGCCAAATAGCGCTATCTCCGAAGAGGATTTCATCGACCTTATCGGTCAGCTTTATTTGTGGAACGATTCCAGCGAAAAACCTGCCGCTTCGATCACAAGAGCCGAAGCCGTAAAGACGATGATCTCCACAATCTACGGCAGCGAAATTGCCGAACTCAAAGGCATTTTCAAATCGCCGTTCAGCGATGTCAAGGACAGCAGCAAATACGTCGGTTATGCGGCTATCGCAAACGCAAAGGGCATTGTTGCAGGCGACAAGCTCAATCCTAACGACAAGCTTACAAAGGCTGACGCATTAAGATGGGTTTACAACTACATTATTAACAGCTAACCTCTCCACTCTCTCTTTAAATCCGCTCCGAGCCAATGGCAAGGAGCGGATTTTTGCAGCCGAAGGTGAGAGATAAATGAAAATCAATAATTTTGTATAAAAACACTTGTAAATATCGCTGTGATGTGTTAAACTGTAAATAACTAAATCGATAAAAGGGGAACTTAAAATGAGTAGTTTACCAAAAGATAAAAACCTTGACAATTTATTCAACGCGGTATTGCAGCTAAAAAATCTGGATGAGTGCTATGACTTTTTTGACGACCTCTGCACAACGCAGGAGCTTCGCTCGATTTCTCAGCGCCTTCACGTTGCAAAGCTGCTGACTCAGCGCAAGGTCTATAACGAAATCGTTGCCGAAACCGGCGCAAGCACCGCAACGATCAGCCGCGTAAAGCGCACCATTGAAAAGGGCAACAACGCCTATGAAATGATATTCGAAAGGCTTGGGGCAGACGATAAGTAATGCAGGGGTATTGCGATTTTGCGCAGTTTTACGACGCGCTTACCTGTGACGTTGATTACAAACGGATAACCGAGTATTACGACGGGCTGATAAAAAAGTTCGGCGGAGAAAAGGGGATTCTGCTTGACCTTGCCTGCGGAACGGGCAGCGCCTCCGTGCTGTTTTCCGAAATGGGCTATGACGTTATCGGCGTGGACGGCTCGGAGGAAATGCTGAATATTGCTCTCAGCAAGGAGCATGACGGTATTGAGTATCTGTGCCAGGATATGTGCAGTCTGGATATGTTCGGCACAATCGACCAGACTGTCTGCTCGCTGGACGGCATAAATCACCTTGACGGCGCGGAGCAGGTTCAGAAGGCCTTTGATCTTGTTTCACTGTTCACAAATCCGGGAGGACTGTTCCTGTTTGACGCAAACACCGTCTACAAGCACGAAAACATTCTTGGCGACAACACGTTTGTGTACGATCTTGACGACCTGTACTGCGTTTGGCAGAATCAATATGCGGGAAACGGCAGAACCGACTTTTTTCTTGACTTTTTCGCAGGAGAAAAGGGCGTTTATCATCGCTATTACGATGAATTCAGCGAGCAGGCGTATCCGCTTGAACAGATGGACAAAATGCTGAAAAGGGCGGGCTTTGAAATACTCGCCTGCTACGAATATCTGACGGAAAATCCTCCGTCCGATACTTCGGAAAAAGTAACCTATGTAGTAAGGAAGTAATAAATTTGGGAAAAATAGTAAGAGCGTTATCTGCTGACGGAAGCGTACTCTGTTCAGCAATAAATTCAACTGATATTGTAAACGAAATTTTCAGAATTCATCAGACAACCCCTGTTGCAACGGCTGCTCTTGGCAGACTTGCGACTGCCGGCTGCATTATGGGCGCAATGCTCAAGGGGGAGGACGACAGCCTTACCCTGCGCGTCAACGGCGGTGGTCCTGCGGGAACAATGGTGGTTGCGGCGGATTACAGAGGCAACGTACGCTGCTACACCGAGCACCCTGAGGTTGATTTGCCCCTTAAGCCCAACGGAAAGCTTGACGTTTCGGGATATGTGGGCAAGGACGGCTTTTTAGGCGTTGTAAAGGATCTGGGGCTGAAAGAGCCATATGCGACGCAGGTTCCCATTGTATCGGGCGAAATCGCCGAGGACATTACAAGCTATTATGCAGTCAGCGAGCAGATTCCTACGGTATGCGCTCTCGGCGTACTGGTTGACCGCGACTGGACGGTCAAGGCGGCAGGCGGGTACATTATTCAGCTTGTTCCGCCTATCAACGAAAAGGCAATCGACATAATCGAAAAGAACATTGCCGATATGCAGAGCGTTACGCAGATGATGGAGGCGGGGCTTACAAGCGAGCAGATTGCTCTCAAGGGGCTTGAGGGACTTGACGGCGAGGTGCTTGACAGCTGGGACGTCAGCTACAAGTGTAAATGCAGCCGCGAACGCACGGAGGAAATGCTGATAAGCCTTGGCAGAGATGAGCTTAACAAACTGGCTGCCGAGGACGAGAAAACCGAAGTGTGCTGCCATTTCTGCGATAAAAAGTATTATTTCACCCGTGACGAGATTTTGAAATTAGCCGAAAACAGCAAATAAGCTAAGCCTTGGAGGAAAATCCTTCAAGGCTTTTTTGACGGAATAATCACGGTTTTTCTTCTGATAATAATAAAAAAGAAGAAAGGACAAAACCATGAAATACCGTAAGATAATACCTGCGATGATAGCGGTTTCAATGCTTTGTGGCTGCGAACCCAACGTTCCCGATTCAACAACTGACGTTTCCTACACCGCAACACAGAATCCCGGCAACATAACCGACAGCGCAGCCGCGCCGAGCGAATCCGACCGCATAGACGATACTCAGAACAGCACCGAAAACGGAACGGCAGCTCCCGAAATCAGCGGCAATCCCGGCGAAATTCAGCAGGTAAGCTCCATGAGCTTTGAGGAAATCGACCGACTGGACAACACCAAAATCGGCTGGGGTCTGGGAAAAGACAAAAACCTGGAGGGACAGCCTCTTGACGCAGTCAACGCTAACGCAAAATACGGCGGCTATGACGCAATGTTTTTAGGTAATTCAGGCGAAAAAAACATTTACCTAACGTTCGACGAGGGGTACGAAAACGGAAAAACCGCGGAAATTCTGGATATACTGAAGGAAAAGAATGTCCGCGCCGTTTTTTTTGTAACCTACGATTACTGCAAAAGCTCTCCGGAATTAGTTCAGCGCATGATTGACGAGGGGCATACCGTGGGCAACCATTCCTTTACTCATCCATCCTTTCCCGACTGTTCGTTAAAGGAAACCCTTGAGGAAGTGAAAATGCTCCACGATTATGTGGCGGAAAATTTCGGCTATGAAATGACGCTGTTCAGATTTCCGAAAGGCGAGTTTTCGGAGCGGTGCCTTGCGGCAGTGCAGAGCATGGGCTATAAAAGCGTGTTCTGGAGCTTTGCCTATGCGGATTGGGACGTAAACAGCCAGCCGTCCTGCTCGGAGGCTTACGAAAAGATAACCGCCGCTACTCATCCCGACGCAATCTATCTTCTGCACGCTGTTTCGGAAACAAACGCCGCCTGCTTGGCTGATGTTATAGATTATTGGACTTCAAGCGGTTATATTTTGGCGGAAATTTCTTAACAATTAACCTTGTTTTTGCTGTCGATAAATGTTATAATAAAGTAAAAATAGTGTAAAATCAATGTAAAACGGAGTACACATGAATATTATAAACATAATCTCGGCATTGGGAGGGCTTGCCCTGTTCCTGTACGGAATGTCAATGCTTGGAACAGGTCTTGAAAAGGTTTCGGGCGGACTGCTCGAGGCTGTACTTAAAAAGCTGACCAGCAACATTTTTCTCGGGGTGCTTTTCGGTGCTGTCGTTACGGCTGCAATTCAGTCGTCGGGCGCAACAACCGTTATCGTAATCGGACTTGTCAATGCGGGATTGCTCAAGCTTCGCGGCGCAATCGGAATTATCATGGGCGCCAATATCGGCACTACCATTACCGCTCAGATTCTGCGGCTGACTGATCTTGAGGGCAACGCTGACGCAAGCATTGTATTGCAGCTGCTGAAGCCGTCGTGCCTTTCGGCGGTTGCAGCTATTGCGGGACTGCTGATTTTCTTTACTGCAAAGAAGAGCAAGCGCAAGACAATCGGCGAAATCCTGATGGGCTTCAGCATTCTTTTCACAGGTATGCTGACCATGGAAAGCTCGATTAAGCCGCTGGCTGAAATGCCGGAGGTTTCGCAGATATTTGCAAGCCTTGAAAACCCGTTCCTCGGCGTAATTGCAGGCGCTGTACTGACTGCGTTGTTACAGTCCTCATCTGTATCCGTCGGCATTTTGCAGGCGCTTTCCACCACAGGCGTTATTACCTTTTCTTCCGCTTTCCCGATTATCATGGGTCAAAATATCGGCGCCTGTATCACAACTCTCATTGCCAGCGTGGGCGCAAACAAGAACGCGAAGCGCGCCGCAATGATTCACCTGTACTTCAACGTCATAGGTACCGTGCTGTACCTTGCCATAGTGTATACAATTGTAGGAATTCTTTCCGGCTCAGGCGTAACGGACGGAATTGGCGGCGACATAATGACTTTCTGGAACAGCACCGTAGACAAGGGAATAATCGCCAACTTCCACGCAATATTCAACATATCAGTCACGATTCTGTTTATTCCGTTTGCATGGGTGCTTGAAAAGCTGGCTCTTATCACTATCCGCGACAAGAAGGACGACAAGAGCGATGAACTTGATACCGAAAACCTCCTTGACGAGCGTTTCCTTTCAACTCCTGCAATTGCGCTTTCGCAGGCTGAAAAAACCTTGCTGACAATGGCAAAGTATGCTCAGTATAATTTCCGCGAAACCCAGAAGCTTTTCACCAAGTATGACGCAAAGGCGATTGACCGCATAAAAGAGTACGAAAACACTATTGATTTGCTGGACGACCGAATCAACAACTATCTTGTCCAGATGTCCAACTACTCGCTTACAGCCGCAGAAAACCGCACGCAGACATTCCTGCTGCATTTGACTGCCGAGTTTGAGCGAATAGGCGATTACGCATTCAACCTTATGGAGTGCGCGGACGCGCTTAACGATAAGGGCGTCAAGTTCTCGGAGGCGGCGATGCACGAAATTACAACGCTTTACAGCGCCGTTGATGAAAGCATTGAGATGGCGATTACGGCTGTGACCTATAAGGACAACAACGTTTCTAAGCGCATTGAGTCGCTTGAAGAGGTGATTGACGTTCTTGAGGAAACAATCAAGGCTCGTCATATTCAGCGCTTCAAGTCGGGTCAGTGCGGAGTTGACGCGGGAATTGCACTGGTTGACTCTCTTACGAACCTTGAGCGAATCGGCGACCATTGCGCAAATGTAGCCGCATACATTGTCGCTGAAAATAATCCGCAGATTGAGATGAAGTATCATACATATCTCGAGCAGCTCCACATCAGCGACAGCGAGGATTTTGCGGAAGCGGCAGAGGTATTCTCCAGAAAGTACAGACTGTAATTTAATAAGCTGAAGTTAAAGCCGACATCAACGTCGGCTTTTTTCGTTTTTGTGACTACTTTAATGCCGACTTTCGACAATATTCGACAAAATAAATGCCTTTATTTATAATATTTTAAAATTCGACAAAATCTGACAATATTCACGTTGAAACAACCTCGCTCAAATGCTATACTTTAGCAAAATGCTTTGGGGGTTTGACGGTGGACGTACTTATTGACAACGAAATAATTAACGCCGACAGGCTGACAATGCATTTGCTTGAAACTGCGGAGCGTGCAGCGTTTTACGCAGATAAATTCGATAACGGGAAGTACGGTTATTTCTGCGGAATTGTTCACGAAGCAGGGAGGTTTACCGAAGAGTATGCGAATAGCCTAAGCGAGGGATACGAGTACCCAATATATGCGGAGGGAGCCGTTATAAGCAGCAGAATGGGGCATGGCGGAAAGCTTATGTCCTACTGTATTGCGGGGCTTGAAAACGGGCTGATGGATTACGGCGGCAATCAGCGCTTTGATGACGGTACTCTCAGCGCATACCTTGGAAAATCAAATGGGAACTGCGTTTTGCCGGATGAAATCGAGGAGAAAATAAAGCTGCCGATTATGCCTGTGGTGCTGCCGATTGGCGGCGGTGGATTTTCCTACTCGTTTTTTGTGAGAATGATGTTTTCTTGTCTGATTGAGGCTGAATCGGCGGGAAGTCTTAGCTGCCGCCGTCCCGATTACGGCGTACTGCTTAACAGGATTGAAGCCTTGACAGCCGAGTATCCGTATAGGGAACAGGTTCTTGCTGCAATTAAAGGCGGCAGCTGCGACAGCGGTATACTGTCGGTTCTAATTCCGAAAAATGAATGTCTTATTCCGTTTGCAATGGCAGTTTCCAATGCCGCTCAAAATGACTGCGAGCGGATAATATATGTGGTTTCCGAGCGCGGATACCCTGAAAAAACGGCTGCGGCGCTGACGGAAATAACGGGCGGCGCGGAGTATTTCACCGCCCATATTGACGCGGATACTGATTTTTGTCATGATTTTTCGCAGCCTGTGATTGTGACAACTCACGAGCATTTCTTTACGTCATGCCTGTCTGCTGCAAAAAGTTGCTGCAAAAAGCTGCACAATCTATCCCGCAGCGTAATTGTTTTCGAGGATTTGTGGCAGCATGACAGCGGCAAGCTTATTCCGTATATAAGCATAATAACGGAGCTTGTCCGCAATTACGGCAGCAGCGTTATCCTTGCCAACACGGCGCAGAAAGCTTGGCAGAAGGTTTTCCCTGAAATTGAGCAGGTGGAAAATAAAAAGCTGCCTGCTTTGCCGAAGAAGAAGTATTGCCTTAAAAGCGATTGCTTTGAGGCGGCTGTTGAGAGTGCTGATAAAAGCGTGCTTGTTTTGTATGACGATATATCGGCAGCGCTGGGTTTGTATCAGGGCTGCGAAAACGCATATTTCCTTTCGGAATTTATGTGTCCCGCCCACAGGCAAAAGGTTTTTGAGCAAATAAAAAGCTCCCCCCACAGCAAAAAGGTGATTTTTGCGCGGAGGGCGTTCTGCGAGTTTATGAATGTGATTTGTCTTGACAACGACGCTGATTTGTTTTTGGAGGCTGAAAGCGCCTGCGCGGACGGGGGGATTATCACGCTGTGCAGCGGAAACATCGCTGATTTTAGCGACGAGGCAATAAAGGCAAGGCTTGATAAGCGGTATGCCGACAAACAGGCGCTTGACGCTTATGAAATATCACGGCGGTTGAGCGAATGCGGATTTTCAGCCGAAAGCGCTGCGGACAGCTTCAACTTCCCGTTCAGAACCATAAGCGAAAGAGCGTCAGGAGAAGCCGCCGCAGTTGTTGTTAAGTTTGATGAAGCGGATTTGGGCGCTGCAAAATCTGACGGCGAACTGCAAAAATATGCAGTTAATATTCCGTTGGATTATTTCAGCAGACTTGTACGCAGCGGAAGCGTCATGCCTTTGTCCGAAAAAAGCGGCATACTGACCGATTTAAGTCTATACAGCCATAAAACAGGGCTTATTCCTCCGACGAAAGGACATTGAACCAGAAGTCGGTTTTGTATTTATTGAGCTGCCTGTCCAGCTTTTTGAAGCCCGGCAGCAGCGTTTCGCCGAAAGCGTAAAACTGCGGCGAATGGTTATGCACAAAGAGATGCGCTACCTCATGCGCGGCTACATACTCTATCAGAGCCTCAGGCAAACCGCATAGAGCCAGATTGAGCATTATCTCGTGTTTTGCGTAATTGCAGTGACCCCATTTGCTTTTGAGATGCTTTAGCACAAGGGCGTACCGAACGCCGCTGTAACCGCTTTTCCCAATGTATCGGTCGACTATCGCTTTAAGGTAGCCGCGGCTTTCGTTCACGGCGTACTCGGCTATGAAGTGCGCGTAATTTACGTTTTCCGCGTTGAGAGTGTAGATGTTTAAGCAATCGTTTTCTGCTCTGCACTCCTCGGTAAAGGACGGAATTGAGTGCAGAGTGAGCTTTTTGCCCCACAGGCTGAGCGTGCAGTTTTCGCGAGGTTCAAGCAGCATCTTCTGCTCGTTTTGGGCAGCCATTGCGCCGCCTGTTTTGATTATCCACTCTGCCTTATCGCGAATAAAGCGTTCAATTTTATCCAAACTAACGGAAGTGCTTGCAGATACGCAAACACTTCCGTTTTCCTTTATTTTTATTCGGATATTTTTCATGCCTCTGCGGCGGGTAAGGGTGTAGACAATACAGCCGTAATCAGAGTTTAGAATAGCCATAAGCGTTGATAATTGCGTCAACCTTCTGCTTTTCTCTGCACATCGGGCATTCGCCCGGTAAGTGCGTGTTGTAATCGGTAATGTCCTCTGTTGTGAAAATTGACTTAACAGGGATTCCGTCTGACTCTTTGATAGCGCTGAACAGGGCTGCAACTCCCACTAAGCTGCCGTTATAGTATTTCAGACACTCAACGCAGCGGTTGATGGTCCAGCCTGTTGACGCCGATGAAATGAGCAGAAGAATGTTCTTGTTCCAGATTTTTCCCTGGCTGTCATCTCTGAAAATCATCTGATTGTTGGAGTTAAGCTCAGGGGTTAGTACATATATGTCGTTTCCGCTGTTTAGTGAGTGCGCGTTGCCGTCCGACAGCTGCTCAGCCAAAAATGCTCCCAGCATCTGTGTACCCTCAAGGCAGATTATTGTGTCGATAGGCGTGTTTATGTATTCGGCTGCAAGCTCCTTGGCGGTATCTCTCGCCATTTTGAAGCTGCGCTTGATTCCGTTTAAGTCAACGTAATAGTTTACATGAGAGTGGTTTGTTGCAAAGTGACCCGGGATAATGCCGATTTTAATGTGCTTGTTGTTTTTTGAGCGAAGCTCCTGCATACGTTTTTCCATAGGTAAACCCTCCGTAAATAAAGTAACAACTGACTGAATCTATCAGTTTCGGTTGTCTGAGGATAGTATATCACAAAATAACAAATAATGCAATAAATAAAACAAAATTTTGTGCAATATAACACAAAACAGCAAGAAAAAATCTCCACAGCCAAAGACTGTGGAGATTGCAGCCTGTCGAAAAAGTCAGATTTAAAGTTTTTGTCCACTTTTTTCAAAAAGTGGTGGGTACTTAGGGC
>CAKSIR010000071.1 GCA_934462775.1 uncultured Ruminiclostridium sp. | reverse complement strand
GGGCGCTGCCCTAAGAACCTGCAAGCCTTTGAAAAGGCTTGACCTAAACTTTAAATATAACTTTTTCGACAGTCTGATCCCAAGGTTGACCCTTGGGATTTTGTTTTGCAAAATTTTCATAACCGCTTGAAATCTCTGCGGCGGTATGTTAATATAAATGTAAACGATTTAATCAAAGGGGATATATCATGGAATTTAAAGGATATACTTACGGCTATCTTGCCAAAAAGGGCGTGTTTCGTTCGGCAGAGGGAGAAAAGTCGCAGGATTTGCTGTTTGAAACGGGTATAAACTGGATGTGCCTTGCCTTTGCGGCAGTTCAGGACACCGTTTTTTCAACGGAAATAAAGTACGATTACCGCACTCAGCCCACTGACGCGGACATTATTCATGCAGTCAAAAGAGCCCACGACAGGGGCGTAAAGGTCTGTATGAAGCCAATGGTAAACTGCGGGGACGGAATGTGGAGAGCCTATATAGCTTTCCCCGATGAAACCATGTGGGGCGAGGATATTTACTGGAAAAGGTGGTTCGAAAGCTATTCGGCGTATATGCTCCATTATGCTGAAATTGCGGAGGAAACAGACTGCGAAATGCTGTGCATCGGCTGCGAAATGACAGGCACGGAGCGCAAGGAGGACTACTGGCGCAGGCTTATCGCCGACATACGCAAGGTTTACGGCGGCAAGCTTACCTACAACACAAATCACGGCAAGGAGCTTACCGTAAGCTGGTTCGACGCGGTGGACTATGTCGGCACGTCGGCTTACTATCCCGTTGCAAAAAAAGGCGGCGCAAGCTATGAGGATATGTGCAGGGCGTGGGAATACATTGCGGGCGGCCTTGAAAAGGTCTACGAAAAATGGCATAAGCCGCTGATTTTCATGGAGATAGGCTGCCGCAGCGCAGAGGGCTGCGCGGCAATGCCATGGGATTTCACCCACAACGAGTACCCTTACAGCGAGGATGAGCAGGCTAACTTCTTTGCAAGCGCCATTGACGTAATGTCAAAGCGGGATTGGTTCGGCGGAATGTTCTGGTGGGATTGGAGCAGCAGGATTTACGACGACAGAGAAACCGCCTCAAAGGACATGGGCTTCAATATCCACCTTAAAAAGGCGGAGGAAATTATAAAGGACAGGTACGGCAGACTATGAACTGGAACGGAAAAATGAAGGCTGTAACATTCAGCTACGACGACGGTGTTATTTTTGACAGAAAACTGGTTGAAATTTTCAACAAGTACGGTCTGAAATGCACGTTCAACCTTAACACGGGAATACAGAACGAGGAAAGCCGCTGGGTTGACAGCGGAACAGTCATTTACCGCATGAATCAGGCTGACATCGGAAAGCTTTACGACGGTCACGAAATTGCAGCCCACGCCCTGACTCATCAGAGCCTTACCGGGCTTAACGAGGAAGAGTTTGCAAAGGAAATGGAAACAGATATTGCAAACATCGAGCGCATTTACGGCGTAAAGCCGGTGGGAATGGCTTACCCTTACGGAGCGTATAACGATACTGTTGTCGAGGGTCTTGCAAAGCTGGGACTGAAATACGCCAGAACCGTTGAGGCGACCCACGACTTTGACCTGCAAACGGATTTGCTGCGCTTTAAGGCAACCTGCCACCACGGCGACGATATGCTTTTTGACCTTGCGGAGCAATTTCTGAGCGCAAAGCCCGATAAGCCGATGCTGTTTTATGTATGGGGTCACAGCTATGAATTTGAGCGGGACGGCAACTGGGACAGAATTGAAAAGCTGTGCAGCATGATAAGCGGACATGACGATATTTTCTACGGAACAAACAAAGAAACGCTGCTGTAAAATTTTTAAAAACTTAAAAATTTCCTATTGACAAGATAGGAATTTGGCGTTATAATGTAGTAAATTAAAAATCATAAATCGTTTTAAACCGTTGAAGCGGAGATAACGGTGTTTATGCTCATACAGAGAGCCCGTGCAGGTGAGAGTCGGGTTGAAAACAGTACATCAAATGGACCGCTGAGGGCGCAGTCAAAGGCTTATGCCGAGTATTCTGCGACGCTGGACGTGCGTAAATCGTCAGGAGTATGATTGTACTCTGAAAAGTGCGCAGTTATTCTGCGAATCAAGGTGGCACCGCGAGCATTGCTCGTCCTTGACATTATATGTCAGGGACGGGCTTTTTTGTTTTCCTGACAAATTATTGAAAGGAAGTAACGACATGATAAGACCGACACTTGACGAGGCTCTGAAAATTGCCGAAAGCGGAGAATATAAGGTAATTCCCGTAAGCTGCGAGCTTTATTCCGACTGCGTAACGCCGATGGAGGTGCTGAAAAGGCTGAAATACGTCAGCAAGCACTGCTTTATACTTGAATCCGCCGAGGCTGACAAGAAGTGGGGCAGATTCACATTTTTAGGCTGCGACCCAAGCCTTGAGCTTACCTGCACAAACGGAAAGCTTACAATGGGAATGGGAAACAAGATAGAAATCGAAACAGACGACCCCGCAAAATACATCAGAAAAGTCATAAACGACAACAAAAGTCCCCGCCTTGATTACCTCCCCGCATTTACAGGCGGACTGGTAGGATATTTCGCATACGACTACATAAAGTACGGCGAAAAAAGCCTTGTTCTTGACGCAAGGGACGAGGACGGCTTTAAGGACGTGGACCTTATGCTTTTCGACAAGGTTATCGCCTTTGACAACTACCGTCAGAAAATTGTGCTTATTGTAAATATCCGCTGCGAGGATTGCGAGGTTGCATACCACAAGGCAGAGGTCGAGCTGAAAAACATGAGGGCGCTTATTTTGGGCGGCAGCTCGGTAAGCAAAACGGGCGGCAGCCTTAAAAGCGAAATCGCTCCCCTTTTCAACGAAGAACAGTATTGCTCAATGGTTGAAAAAGCCAAGGACTACATTATTGACGGCGACATCTTCCAGGTAGTGCTTTCAAACCGCCTTTCAGCCGAGTTTGAGGGCAGTCTGCTTGACACTTACAGAGTGCTGAGAACCACCAACCCGTCGCCTTATATGTTCTACTTCTCCAGCGACGACATTGAAATTGCAGGCGCTTCCCCCGAAACGCTTGTCAAGCTTGAAAACGGCACCCTCCACACCTTCCCCCTTGCGGGAACAAGACCGAGGGGCGCAACGGACGAGGAGGACAAGGCGCTTGAAGCCGAGCTGCTTGCAGACGAAAAGGAACGCGCAGAGCACAATATGTTAGTTGACCTCGGCAGAAACGACATCGGAAAAATCTCCGAATTCGGCTCGGTTCAGGTTGAAAAGTACATGGAAATCGAACGCTTTTCCCACGTTATGCACATCGGTTCAACGGTAAAGGGAACAATCAGAAGCGACCTTGACGCATTGGACGCAGTGGATTCGATTCTCCCTGCGGGAACGCTTTCGGGCGCGCCTAAAATCAGAGCCTGCCAGATAATTAACGAGCTTGAAAACTGCAAGCGCGGAATTTACGGCGGTGCAATCGGATATATCGACTTTACAGGCAACCTTGATACCTGTATCGCGATCAGAATAGCCTATAAAAAGAACGGAAGGGTGTTTATCCGCTCAGGCGCAGGAATCGTTGCGGACAGCGTTCCCGCCAACGAATACAGAGAGTGCATAAACAAGGCAAAGGCGGTTGTTACCGCTCTTGAAGCCGCACAGGGAGGTATTGACAATGATATTGCTGATTGACAATTTCGACAGCTTTTCCTACAATCTGTATCAGCTGATAGGCTCAGTAAACACAGATATAAAGGTAATCCGAAACAACGAAATGACCGTTGATGAAATAAGAAAATTGAAACCGAGCCACATTGTTCTTTCCCCCGGTCCGGGCTATCCAAAGGACGCGGGAATCTGCATTGAGGCAGCGAAAACACTGGGCAGGGAAATCCCCACACTGGGCGTTTGTCTGGGACATCAGGCAATCTGCGAGGCTTATGGCGCAACCATCGCCCACGCGAAGCAGCTGATGCACGGCAAGCAGTCCAAAGCAGAAATTGATACCTCAAGCAGACTGTTCAAGGGCATGGATAAGGCGCAGACCGTTGCAAGATACCACTCCCTTGCCGCAAAGGCGGACACAATGCCGTCCTGTTTAAAGGTAACGGCAGTAACCGACGACGGAGAGATAATGGCGGTTGAACACGCCGAATATCCGATTTACGGCGTTCAGTTCCACCCGGAGTCAATACTTACCGATAACGGATACGATATTATAAAGAATTTTCTGGATATGTGAGAAAGGACAGAACAATGATTAAGGAAGCAACAGCAAAGCTTATTGACAAGGAAAACCTCACTTATGACGATGCGGTTCAGGTAATGGACGAAATTATGAGCGGCGAAACCTCCCAGGTGCAGACAGCCGCCTACCTTGCAGCACTTTCGGCAAAGGGCGAAACCATTGACGAAATCACAGGCAGCGCCTACGAAATGAGAAAGCACGCATTGCAGGTTCAGCACGGACTGTCGGACGTTTTTGAAATTGTGGGAACAGGCGGCGACGGCGCAAGGTCTTTCAACATTTCCACAACCTCGTCAATCATTATCGCCGCAGCGGGAGTAAAGGTCGCTAAGCACGGAAACAGAGCCGCTTCCTCAAAAAGCGGCGCGGCAGACTGCCTTGAAGCCCTTGGCGTAAACATCAGCCTTACCCCCGAACAGTGCGTTGAAATGCTGAAAGAGGTGGGAATCTGCTTCCTGTTTGCGCAGAAGTTCCACTCCTCGATGAAGTATGTGGGACCTGTCCGCAAGGAGCTTGGAATCCGCACGGTGTTCAACATTTTGGGACCGCTCACCAACCCTGCCAACGCTGAAATACAGCTCCTGGGCGTTTACAGCGAAAAGCTGGTCGAGCCGATGGCAAGAGTGCTTGCAAAGCTCGGCGTAAAGCGCGGAATGGCGGTTTACGGACAGGATAAGCTTGACGAAATTTCACTTTCCGCACCTACTACCGTATGCGAATTTGAGGGCGGCAGCTTTAAGACCTACGTTATCAGACCTGAGGATTTCGGGCTTAAAACCTGCAGCAAATCCGACCTTGTTGGCGGTACTCCCGAAGAAAACGCGCAGATTACATTAAGCGTGCTGAAAGGCGAAAAGGGCGCAAAGCGGGACGCGGTTCTCATGAACGCAGGCGCAGGACTTTACCTTGCAGGAAAGGCAAAAACGCTTGCAGAGGGAATAGACCTTGCAGCAGAGCTAATTGACAGCGGCAAGGCTCTTGAAAAGCTCAATAAGTTTATCGAAAAATCTAACTCATTCAAGGAATAATTTATGATACTTAAACAGCTTGCGGACTACGCAAAGGAACGTGTTGAAAAGGCAAAAAGTCAGATAACTCCCGATGAAATAAAGACCCGTGCGTTATCAATGCCGACAGGGGACAAGCGCTTTCTGAACGCCCTTAAAGGCAGCGGGCTTTCCCTTATCTGCGAGGTTAAGAAAGCCTCCCCATCAAAGGGGATAATTTCACCCGACTTTCCGTATCTCAATATTGCAAAAAGCTATGAAAAGGCAGGCGCCGACTGCATTTCCTGTCTGACGGAGCCTAAGTGGTTCATGGGATCGGACGAAATTTTCCGCGAAATCAGAAACAGCGTTTCAATACCTATGCTCCGTAAGGACTTTACCGTTGACGAATACCAGATTTACGAGGCTAAGTGCATGGGAGCGGACTGCGTGCTGCTTATCTGCGCGCTGCTTGACACTGACGCGATAAAGAAGTATATTGGTATATGCGACAGTCTTGGGCTGTCGGCTCTGGTGGAAACCCATAACGAGGACGAAATCCGCTCGGCAGTGCAGGCGGGCGCGGAAATGATTGGGGTAAACAACCGCAATCTGAAGGACTTTACCGTTGACATTTCCAATTCAGCTGCGCTGAGGGGGCTTATTCCCAAAAACGCGGTTTTTGTCGCCGAGTCGGGAATAACCTCCCCGAAGGACGCTCAGACGCTGCACAGGGCAGGCGCGGACGCGCTGCTTATCGGCGAGGCGCTTATGAGAAGCGCTGACAGAGCGGGATTTATTGCGGAGTGCAGAAAATGACGAAAATAAAAATCTGCGGACTTTTCAGAGAGTGCGACGCCGATTTTGTCAACGAGGCAATGCCCGATTTTGCAGGTCTTGTGTTCTTTGACAGAAGCAGGAGGAACGTTGACGACAGCATGGCGGAATTGCTCCGCAAGCGCATTTCTCCACGGATAAAAACGGTAGGAGTATTCGTAAACGAGCCGACAGAACACGTTGCCGACCTCTATAATAAAGGTATAATTAACATAATTCAGCTGCACGGCACGGAAAGCGCCGATTATATTGCAAGGCTGCGGCAGCTTACTGACGCGGAAATATGGAAAGCCTACAAGGTAAGCTACGAGGACGATTTAACTGCCGCAAGGCAGTCCGCCGCCGACAAGGTTGTCCTTGACAACGGATACGGCACGGGAAAGCGTTTCAACTGGTCGCTTCTCGGCAGCGGAATCAGCAGCATGATACTTGCGGGAGGACTTGACAGCGGCAATATTGCGGAGGCGATAAAGCGTTTTCACCCGTGGGCGGTTGATTTAAGCTCGGGAGTTGAAACAGGCGGCTATAAAGACAGGGAAAAAATAATTCTTGCGGTAAAAGCGGCAAGAGAAGCATAAGCTGAAAGGAAAAGACTATGTCAAAAGGAAGATTCGGCATTCACGGCGGTCAGTATATACCCGAAACGCTGATGAACGCTGTTATTGAGCTTGAAGAGGCTTATAACAGGTATAAAAACGATAAGGAGTTCAACGAGGAGCTTACAGCCCTGCTGAACGACTATGCGGGACGTCCGTCACGTCTTTACTATGCGGAGAAAATGACAAAGGATTTGGGCGGCGCAAAAATTTACCTCAAGCGCGAGGATCTGAACCACACAGGCGCACATAAAATCAACAACGTTATCGGTCAGTGCCTTCTTGCAAAGAAAATGGGCAAGACGAGGGTCATTGCCGAAACAGGCGCAGGTCAGCACGGCGTCGCTACCGCCACGGTTGCAGCGCTGATGGGCATGGAGTGCGAGGTGTTCATGGGCAAGGAGGACACGGAGCGGCAGGCGCTGAACGTTTATAAAATGCGTCTGCTCGGCGCAAAGGTTCACCCCGTAACAACAGGCACCGCCACCTTAAAGGACGCGGTAAGCGAAACAATGCGCGAATGGACAAGCAGAATTGCGGACACACATTATGTTTTAGGCTCGGTTATGGGACCTCACCCGTTCCCGACAATCGTAAGGGATTTTCAGGCGGTCATCTCCAAGGAAATCAAGGAGCAGATGCTTGAAAAGGAGGGCAGACTGCCTGACGCGGTGCTTGCCTGCGTTGGCGGCGGTTCAAACGCAATCGGCACCTTCTACCACTTTATTGAGGACAAGGAGGTGCGCCTTATCGGCTGCGAAGCGGCAGGCCGCGGCATTGACACCTTTGAAACGGCGGCAACCATTTCAACGGGCAGGCTTGGAATTTTCCACGGCATGAAGTCATATTTCTGTCAGGACGAGTACGGTCAGATTGCGCCTGTCTACTCAATCTCGGCGGGACTTGACTACCCAGGAATCGGCCCCGAACACGCATATCTTCACGACATCGGAAGAGCGGAATATGTAGCAATAACCGACGACGAAGCGGTAAACGCCTTTGAATACCTGTCAAAAACAGAGGGCATTATTCCCGCAATCGAAAGCTCCCACGCTTTGGCGCAGGCAATGAAAATTGCGCCTGAAATGAGCAGGGACAAGATAATCGTAATAACAATTTCGGGCAGAGGCGACAAGGACTGCGCCGCAATTGCACGTTACAGAGGGGAGGACATTCACGAATGAAGGTAAAGGAAGCTTTTAACAAGGGAAAGGCGTTTATTGCCTTTCTGACCTGCGGCGACCCTGACATTGAAACAACCGAGAGGCTTATTGCCGAAATGGAAAAGGACGGCGTTGACCTTATCGAGCTTGGTATTCCTTTTTCAGACCCCACCGCCGAGGGACCTGTTATTCAGGGGGCAAATATCCGCGCCCTTTCAAAGGGAATTACCACCGACAAGATTTTCGACATGGTAAAAAGAGTGCGCAAAACCGTGAAAATCCCGCTGGTGTTCATGACCTACGCAAACGTTGTGTTCTCCTACGGCACAGAGCGCTTCGTGAAAAATGCGGCTGAGGCGGGCGTGAACGGACTTATTCTCCCGGACGTTCCTTATGAGGAAAAGGACGAGTTCGCCGTTCCCTGCGAAAAGGGCGGACTTGACTTTATTTCCCTCATTGCGCCAACCTCGGAAAACAGAATTGCGGCAATTGCAAAGGACGCAAAGGGCTTTGTCTACTGCGTTTCCTCCCTCGGCGTAACAGGCGTCAGAACCGCCATTACCTCCGATATAGGCGGCATGGTGAGCATCGTCCGCAGCGTTTCCGACATTCCCGTAGCAGTTGGCTTCGGAATTTCAACTCCTGAGCAGGCAGCCGACATGGCGGCAAAATCCGACGGCATAATCATCGGCTCGGCGATTGTCAAAATCATTGCGCAATACGGTGCGGATTCAGTAAAGCCTGTGGGCGAATATGTGAAGTCAATCAGGGCGGCTATTGATAAATAATTATCGGTTATCAGCCATAAATGTTCACACAGTGCAGAAAAGGTGAACGTTTATGGCTGTTTTATATCCTTTTTTCCTATACTTTTTGTATAAACAGCACTGAATTTTATTGCTGAAATTTTTTTAAAATCCTGCAAAGTACATTAAAATACATTAAAACCGCAATTATTAAGGAAATTTAACCGAATTTATGTATTGACAAAAGGTTCATTTTGATATACAATATATGTATCACGCCGCAAAAAGATAGCACTATATTTTGTGTGTATGTTTTCAGGTTATATCAACGCGATTTTTTGTTATGGGAGAGTACCACACTTGGGTTACAGCCTTGTGCGGTATTTCGTATGTATAGACGGGAAAATACAGAAAGGAATGAAAAGAGATAATGAAGATTATCAAGCGCAACGGTTCAGAGGAAAATTTTGACGTAGAGAAGATAGTGAACGCAGTTGCAAAGGCAAACAAGGCGTCTGAACACAGCGAGCTTACCAACGAGCAGATTGCCGACATTGCTGATTATGTTGAGTATAAGTGCAGGAAGATGAGCCGCGCCGCGTCCGTTGAGGAAATTCAGGATATGGTTGAGGATCAGATCATGGCAAAGGGTGCGTTCTCCCTTGCGAAAAACTATGTCAGATACCGCTACACGCGCTCCCTTGTAAGAAAGTCCAACACTACCGATAATCAGATTTTATCCCTTATTGAGTGCAATAACGAGGAAGTAAAGCAGGAAAACTCCAACAAGAATCCTACCGTAAACTCCGTTCAGCGCGACTACATGGCAGGCGAGGTCAGCAAGGACATTACCAAGCGTATCCTTCTTCCTCCGGACATAGTCGAGGCTCACGAAAAGGGCATTATCCACTTCCACGACAGCGACTATTTCGCTCAGCATATGCACAACTGCGACCTTGTGAACCTGGAGGATATGCTCCAGAACGGCACGGTTATCAGCGAAACGCTTATTGAAAAGCCTCACAGCTTTTCCACCGCCTGCAATATTGCAACGCAGATCATCGCTCAGGTCGCCAGCAACCAGTACGGCGGTCAGAGCATAAGCCTTGCGCACCTTGCTCCGTTCGTGCAGATTTCACGCGAGAAAATACGCCGCGAATTTGACGCGGAAATGGGAGAAATCGGCGCGCAGATTGACGAGGAATCAAAGGCGAGAATTGTTGAGGAAAGACTGCGCAAGGAGGTCGTAAGAGGCGTTCAGACTATTCAGTATCAGGTTGTCACACTCCTTACCACCAACGGACAGGCGCCTTTCGTAACTGTTTTCATGTACCTCAACGAGGCTAAAAACGAGCAGGAAAAGAAAGACCTTGCCATGATTATAGAGGAAACCCTCAAGCAGCGCTATCAGGGCGTAAAGAACGAGGCGGGCGTATGGGTAACTCCTGCGTTCCCGAAGCTGATTTACGTTCTGGAAAAGGACAACGTTGACCCGGGTACGCCTTATTTCTACCTTACGGAGCTTGCCGCAAAATGCACCGCAAAGCGCATGGTACCCGATTATATCAGCGAAAAGGTTATGCTTGAGCTTAAGATTGACAAGAACGGCGAGGGACACTGCTACACCTGCATGGGCTGCCGCAGCTTCTTAACTCCTTACGTTGACGAAAACGGCAAGCCGAAGTATTACGGCAGATTTAACCAGGGCGTTGTTACAATCAACCTTGTTGACGTTGCGCTGTCGTCGGGCGGAGATATGACTAAGTTCTGGCGCATTTTCGATGAGCGCCTTGAAATATGCCACCGCGCCCTTATGTGCCGTCACAACAGACTTAAAGGCACGTTATCCGACGCTGCGCCTATTCTGTGGCAGTACGGCGCTCTTGCGCGCCTTAAGAAAGGCGAAACCATTGACAAGCTCCTTTACGGCGGTTATTCCACAATTTCGCTGGGCTACGCCGGTCTTTGCGAATGTACAAGATATATGACAGGCAAATCCCACACCGACCCCGAAGCGACTCCGTTTGCTCTTGAGGTCATGCAGCACATGAACGATATGTGCAGAGAGTGGAAGCTGGAGCACAACATTGACTTCTCCCTTTACGGCACGCCTCTTGAAAGCACGACCTATAAGTTTGCAAAATGCTTACAGAAGCGTTTCGGCGTAATCGAGGGAGTTACCGACAAAAACTACATTACAAATTCATACCATGTTCATGTTACGGAGCCGATTGACGCGTTTACAAAGCTGAAGTTCGAGTCCCAGTTCCAGGCGCTTTCTCCTGGAGGAGCAATCAGCTATGTTGAGGTTCCGAATATGCAGCAGAATATCCCTGCGGTGCTTCAGGTTATCCGCTTTATCTACGACAACATCATGTACGCCGAGCTTAACACAAAGAGCGACTACTGTCAGGTATGCGGCTATGACGGCGAGATACAGATAGTAGAGGACGAGGGCAAGCTGGTGTGGGAATGTCCGCGCTGCGGCAACCGTGACCAGAACAAGCTAAACGTTGCAAGAAGAACCTGCGGCTACATCGGAACACAGTTCTGGAATCAGGGCAGAACGCAGGAAATCAGAGAAAGGGTGCTTCATCTGTAATGAACTACGGGGAAATCAAGAAATGCGATATTGCCAACGGCGAGGGTGTAAGGGTTTCCCTGTTCGTTTCGGGCTGTACCCATCACTGCCGCGGCTGCTTTAATCCCGAAACGTGGGATTTTAACTACGGCAGGCTATTTGACGACAAGGCGGAGGAGGAGATTTTCTCAGCCCTCAGCGCAAACTATATAAGCGGTTTGTCGCTGCTTGGAGGAGAGCCTTTCGAGCCGGAAAATCAGCGGGCGCTGCTGCCGTTCCTGCGCAAGGTCAAGGCGGTGTTTCCGACCAAGAATATATGGTGCTACACGGGTTATCTGTTTGAGGAGCTGTTAGGCGGGAGCAAGGCGCACTGCGAATGTACGAAGGAAATGCTGATGCTTATAG
>CAKSIR010000070.1 GCA_934462775.1 uncultured Ruminiclostridium sp. | reverse complement strand
AAGCTTGACTGAGTTAAGATATAAATCAGTAACCGGCTGCGGTTACTGATTTTTTTATTGTCTTTTTTTGTTCAGCACAAGCTTTATGCCTTTGATGAATGAACGGTAGTTGAGTATTGCCACTGCGATAAATGTAGCTGCAAGAACAATATAGTAAACAAGCTGATTTTCAACAAAGAAAATTACAAACGACATTATCATAAGAATAATGCTGTTGGTCAGCATTTTGGGCAGATTAAGGTCCATAAAGACGATTTTGCGGCTGTCTACCGCTCTCGCCGCGAATATTACAAGGTAGCTTATAAACGTGGACAGCGCTGCGCCGTGAAGTCCCATCACACCGATAAGTATTCCGTTAAGAATAAGGTTCAACACTGCGCCCGCACAGGCTGTAACCATGGAATTCACGGATTTTTTCGCTGCAACGTAAACGCTTCCCATAAACGTGGAGAAGCAGGTAAACACGACCGACATTACCAGCAGCGGAGTATAAACGTAAGAAATTGCAAACGCCGGTTCGCATATAACCATCAGCACAGGACGGATAACGAACAGCATTCCCGCCGCCATAACATAAACAGCCGACTGGAAAACGCTGAACACGTTGGAGTAGAAGTTGGCAATTGTCCGAGAGTTGCTTTCGGTGATTGCCGACATATTCCACGCCTGTGAGAAAATTCCTGACACAAGAGCAATAATGTTCGGCAGACGGTATGCCGCCTTGTAAATTCCCGTTGCCTCAAAGCCAAGCATTCCCGATACGAAGAAACTGTCCGACGCGTTGGTGATCCACCACATGACTGTCGTCGGAATCATTGGCAGAGAGAATTTCAGCATTGAACGTATCAGCTGCTTATCAAGACCGAAAAGCAGAAAATACCTCCGCAGGTTTGCCATAAACGACAGAAAAATAACCGAGCATACGTCTGCAAGAATTACGGAAAGCAGGTAGCCGATAACGCCGAGATTGAACGCCCATAAGAGCAACAGATTGAACAGAATATTCATTATGGTAGTGAAAATGCCGTCGATTGCATAAAGCCGGACATATCCTGCCGAACGCACAAAAAGACCCACCGTACTTTTAACGCTTCCCGTAAAGACATAGATAAGCAGCAGCCACGAATACCTGTTCATCAGCACAAGCACATCGTTATCGGGAAAAAGTCCCGTCAGCCAGCTTAACAGCGGCAAAAGCAGCAGGCATCCCAGCAATCCTATGAAGGTTATTCTCAGACCGATTGAAAATACCTGACTTTTGTTATAGCTTTTGTCAAGACCGAATCTGATTATCGATTCGCCTATTGACAGAGTTGCGAACGCCATAAGCAGCGTCGCGGTATCGATAAGTGTTCCGACTTCACCGTAGCCCGCTTCTCCCAGCTGAGCCTGGTAAAATCGCATCATTATAATTACAAGGAATTTTGAACCAAATTGTCCAAGGGCAAGAACTATTGTATTCGAAGCAAGTCGCTTGTATTTATTCATTCGTCACACCCTTTACAATTTTTTCTGAAAAAAGTCTTTTATTTCTCTAAGATTTGTGATATACTAAATATAAAAGTTCACGAAAGGAACGGTATTACCATGAAAACATTTTTTAAGATTATCGGAATAGCAAGCATTGCCGCAGTTGCACTCGTTGCTGTAAATACCATTATTGACATTCTTTACAAGAACAGCACAAAATATTATACCGCCGACTAATCCCTCATTTTTTTAAAAAAATCCGTCATAAGCTGTCCGCACCTGTCCATAAGTATTCTCGAGCGAACCAGCGGCTTATGGTTGAACGGATATTCAAAAAGATTCAAAAGGGACGCACACGCGCCTCCCTTTTCGTCAAACGCTCCGTAAACAACGCGTTTTATGCGGGCGTTTATGATTGCGCCTGCGCACATGGGGCAAGGCTCAAGAGTAACGTATAATGTGCAGTCTGAAAGCCGCCAGGAACCCTTTGCTTCCGCGGCTTTTTCTATTGCGATTATTTCTGCGTGGGCAATAGGCGAATTGTCGGTTTCGCGGCGGTTGTACCCCTCGCCGATAATGTTTCCGCTTCCGTCAACAACAATTGCTCCCACAGGTATTTCTCCCATGCTCCCTGCCTTTTCCGCAAGGGAAATCGCCTTCAGCATAAGTTCCTCATCAAGCAGCATACGCAACCCCCTAATTATTTTATTATACATTATTTTGAAATACTTTTCAAGGGTTTTGACAACTATTTGCCATTATTGTTTTAATGCACAGGTATTGCACTTTGCCAAATGTTATGTTATAATAACCTCAGACTAAAAATCAGTTTCTCCGATTTTTACTGCATTTCATGCGGCTGCTCCGCTGCGCGGAGGTCTGAGAACATTTTATCATTAAATCCATTTGCCTGTCGGCAAATGACGGCGTTGCCGTGTCGCCTTACGGCGATTTGATTTATGTTATAATAAATTGATTATTTTTAGAGGAAGAAGGACAACTTAAATGGCAGACTTAATGAAAGACCTCAGACGCACTCATTACTGCGGTGAGGTCGAAGGCGTTGGCAGCGAGGTTGTTGTCGGCGGCTTTACACAGAGAATAAGAGATAAGGGAAGTCTTATCTTTATAGACCTGCGCGACAGAACAGGCATTGTACAGCTTGTATTTGACGATACAACGGACAGAGCCGTATTCGAAAAGGCCAAGACAGTCAGAAGCGAATATGTGCTTATGGCTAAGGGTCTGCTGCGCAGGCGTGAAAGCGTAAATGCTGAAATTAAGACAGGCGATGTGGAAATTCTTGTTTCAGACCTGCGTATTCTTGCAAAAGCAAACACCCCTCCGTTCGAAATCACAAACGACACAAAGGTAAACGAGGAGCTTCGTCTGAAGTACCGCTACCTTGACCTGCGCAGAAAGAAGCTTCAGGACAACATCATCATGCGTTCGAAAATTGCTAAGATTGCCCGTGATTATTTCCACGACAACGGCTTTATCGAAATCGAAACTCCTATGATGATTAAGTCAACTCCCGAGGGCGCAAGAGATTACCTTGTTCCCGCAAGACTTCACGAGGGCAAGTTCTACGCTCTTCCGCAGTCGCCGCAGATTTACAAGCAGCTGCTCATGATTGCCGGCTACGACAGATATATTCAGCTTGCGCGCTGCTTCCGTGACGAGGATCTACGCGCGGACAGACAGCCTGAATTCACACAGATTGACCTTGAAATGTCATTCGTTGACGTTGAGGATATTTTAGCCATGGGCGAGGGCTTTGTAAAGAAGCTGATGAAGGAAACACTTGGCGTTGATATTCCTACCCCGCTGCCAAGGCTCAAATACACAGACGCTATGAACCGTTACGGTTCGGACAAGCCCGACACAAGATTCGGCATGGAAATCACGGATATTTCCGATATTGTTAAGGACTGCGGCTTCTCTGTATTCACAGGTGCAATCGAAAACGGCGGCAGCGTAAGAGGAATCGTTGCAAAGAACGCAGCCGCAGCCCTTACCCGTAAGGAAATCGACAAGCTGACCGAATACGTCAAGGGTATCGGCGCAAAGGGTCTTGCTTATGTAAGATGGCACGACGACGCTCCTAACTGCTCGTTCGCAAAGTTCATGGGCGAGGGCGAGCTTGACAAAATTTTAGAAAGACTTGGCTGCGAAAAGGGCGACGTTGCTCTTATTGTTGCCGATAAGAACAAGATTACCCTGCCAACGTTGGGCGCTCTCCGCTTAAAGGTTGCAAAGCAGCTTGACATTATCCCTGAGGGCTTCAACTTCCTGTGGATTACTGAGTTCCCGTTCTTCGAATACAACGACGAAACCGACCACTGGGACGCTATGCACCACCCATTCACAATGCCGCTTGACGAGTGTATCCAATACCTTGATACAGCCCCCGAAAAGGTATTTGCTAAGGCTTACGACCTTGTACTCAACGGCACTGAGCTTTGCAGCGGTTCAATGCGCATCACCGACTATGAATTACAGGAAAAAATGTTCCAGTCGCTGGGTCTTACACCTGAGGAAATTGACGCAAAGTTCGGATTCCTCGTTGACGCTTACAAGTACGGCGCACCACCGCACGGCGGTATGGGTATCGGTCTTGACCGTCTGTCAATGCTTATCTGCGGCGCAGACAGCCTGCGTGACGTTACAGCATTCCCCAAGGTTAAGGACGCAAGCGAGCTTATGTCGGACTGCCCTGCTTATGTTGACGAAAAGCAGCTTGAGGAGCTCCACATTAAGACAATTATCACAGAAAAAGAATAAAAATCAGCCGCATTCAGTTTTCCGAATGCGGCGTTTTTGTGCTTAGACAAACAGCCTTGGAAACCGAACTTCCAAGGCTGATTTTTTTATTCTCTGACAATTTCACGCCAGTCAAGGTCGCCGCGCTCAAGTGCGTGGATAAGCGCCTCTCCTGTGGCAATGTTGGTTGCAAGCGGAATATTGTGCACATCGCTCAAACGCAGCAGGTTCATTTCATTAGGTTCATGAGCCTTCGCATTAAGAGGGTCGCGGAAGAAAATCAAAACGTCGATTTCGTTGCATGAAATCCTTGCAGCAATCTGCTGGTCGCCGCCCTGCGCACCGCTTAAATATCTCTGAATATGCAGTCCCGTTGCTTCTGCAACAAGCTTTCCCGTTGTTCCTGTCGCGCAAAGATTGTGACGGCTCAAAATACCGCAGTAAGCGATACAAAACTGAACCATTAGTTCCTTCTTTGCGTCATGTGCAATTAAAGCTATATTCATAACATCCTGCCTTCTTTTCGTTAGTTAATATTGATTGTCAAAGGTACTTCTTCACCGAGAATACGGCGCGCTATTGCGTTGTATGCCTTATAGCCGGGGCAAGTCGTCGGCAGCGGCAGACCCTTTGCGCCGCACACCTTGATTTCATTGTCCTCAGGCACAACGCCCGCAAGCGGTATTCCTACCGTATCCATTACTTCGTCAAGATCGTAAAGTATATCCTCTTCCTTGAAGCGAGGGCTTACCTTGTTGATAACCAGACGCTGATTTATGCAGTTTTTAACGTAAAGAAAGTCCGACAGAATAGCTCCGTCCCTTACGCAGACCGTATCAGGCGTAGTTACCATAAGAATAAGATCAGCAGCCTTGATAACGCTGAAAACTGAGCTTCCGATACCTGCCGTATCAATTATAATATAATCGAAATGGTTTCTCATTTCGTTGCAGACGCCGATAATCTTCTCAGGATTGATGTCCATAAACGGGTTTCTTGTAGCGCATACAAGGTGAAGATTTTCATTTCTGTCAACCTTAGTAGTCGCTGTAAGAATATCAATTTTTCCTTCGAGATATTCACCTATATCGTGTTTTACCTTGTCTTTAATGCCAAGCATAATATCAAGGCATCTAAGACCAAAGTCAAGTTCAACCACCAACGTTTTCTTTCCAAGAGCCGCAAGTGAAGTTGCAAGGTTAGCTGATGTAGTTGATTTTCCCGTGCCGCCCTTACCTGCCGTGACCGCAATAATTTGTGACATAGACACATTCCTCCTGAAAGTATAACAATCTAAAGATATTGTATCATATAATTTGTAATATTTAAAGTCTTTTTATTAAATTCATAATTTTTTTGTGAAATTTAGTGCTATTTTTTTCTTTTTTGTTGTGCATAACTACCAATTATCTGACAGGTGTTTTTTCCTCTGTCCAGCGTTTCCACGGTGAAATTATATTGCCGTCCTCATCTGTGTCAGGCTCGTAGCAATTATAGAAGTAGGCGTCAATGATATTTCTTATCATGTAACGTGAAAACTCGCCCTTTTCAAGCACAACGCCGAATGCAATCTGAGGATCCTCGGCAGGATAATACCCGCATATCGTGGAGTTGTAGGTATTTTCCGTAACCTGCGCCGTACCCGTCTTTATGGCAACGCTGTACGGCAGATAATCAAATATCCACGTCTGGGCGTAAATCGGCCATGTGCAGTTGGTTGAAACCTTTATCATGCCCTCGCGGACAATTTCAAAGGCGTCAGTTCCGTTGTCGTCAATTGTTTCAACAACAACAGGATCGGTTTTGTACTGCATTTCGGTCATGTCGTAATTCCAGACGGAGTCCACCAGATAAGGCTTGTAGCGCACGCCGTTATTGGCAAGCGTCATTGCCTGCACCGCAAGGTGGAGCGGAGTCACCAGCGTTTCCGACTGTCCGATTGCCGCCTGAAGAGTATTACCCGGCGTCCATTCGGTGCCGACCAGCTTTTCATAAAGTTCAGGAGTGGTCATTCGTCCGCTTGAACCGCCTATTTCCAGTCCAAGGTCCTCTCCTATACCGAATTTTGACGCAAAATCCGCCAGATATTCAATCCCCATGCGCCTTCCAAGGTCGTAGAAGAAAATATTGCAGGACACCTTTAGTGCGTCGGTTATTGTGTAGCCGTAATGATAACCTGTGCATTTCGGCTGATAGTCAGAATAATATGTGTAAACGCCTGTACATATTCCTTGAGAGCTTCTGTCGATAAGTCCCGAAATAAGCCCCGCCGAGCCTGTGATAGTCTTGAAGGTTGAGCCGGGTCGGTAAAGCCCGTTTATAGCTCGGTTGTAAAGCGGATTGCCCTCTGCGTTGAGCACGGCTGAGTAATTCTCCACATAATCGTTCAGATCATATGACGGGTAATTTACCATCGCCAGCACTGCCCCTGTTTTTGCGTCAAGCACAACCGCCGCTCCCGCGTCGCACTGATTGCCTCTGTTTGGATCGTCGTAATAGTGGAGCCACTTTATCTGATTTTCCAGGATTGTCTGCATTGTATCCTGAAAATCCGCGTCAATAGTCAGCTTCACGCTGCTGCCTGCCTGAACCGCCTGCGTTACCTCGTCGGAAACTGCGCTGCCGCTTGAGTCGCGGGTTATTGTGCGGATTCCGTTCTCGCCGCGCAGCACGCTTTCCATTGCCTTTTCAATGCCGTTGGTTCCTATGGTATCGTTCAGGCTGTATCCCTCGTCGCGAAGCTCGGCGTACTTTTCCTCGGAAATAGCGCCGATGGTGCCGAGAACGTGAGGGGCTGTTGTTCCCCTGAGATAAACCCGCGTAGGCTCTTCAACTATGTCAATACCGTTCAGCAGAAAGCTTTGCTCCTTTAGACTGATTACCGTTTTCTTTGAAATATCCTCGGCAAAAATGTATCGGTTATTGTAGGAAAAATCCTTTTTTTCCATCTGGTAGCGAACGCCGGCAATATAGCGCACCATCTGCTCGTCATATTTATCGGTATCTATTCCGTACCGCTCAACAAGCGCCTTCATGCAGTTATCAACCGTTGCGTCAACGTTTACCTTTATCTTTGACTTGAATTTGTCAACCGTTTCATCATCGCCCTCAAACTTAAAGGGCGCGGTCATGGTCATGGGCAGCTCGTCAATCCATTCCTCGTTATTGTTTTTCAGAATGTTGAGGGTTCTTGCGATAATGGTGTTTTCGCTGCCCGCCGTGAAGAACGCTTTCTGAATGATAACCTTGTAAACAGTTTTGTTGGAGCTGAGAATTACTCCGTTTACGTCTGAAATCTGACCTCTTGCCGCCTGTATGGTCTGGGAAGCCGTATAGTTTTTTTCGGACGCTTCGGCGTAGGTTCCTCCCTCAACTATCTGAATCTTCATAAGCTGAATAACGCAGAGGAACGCCATTACAACAATTACGGCAACAAGCACCATTGTCCTTATAATGCCTGAAATCTTAGACATGAATGCCTCCTATACCTTAACCTTGACTTCTTCCTCTTCCTTATCCTCGACCGCTTCGTTAAGCTCTCTGTTTTCCTTTTCTCCGAATTTTCCCGCAATCAGCTTCACAAGAAAGTAAACCGCAGGAGAAAGTATTACCGTGGAAATCATGGACGGAAGTATAAACCCTGTCAGCACTATCTCCGAATTGGGCTTATCCCATATCATGTAGTTGAACAGGTAGTCCATAAACCCGATTATAGCGCAGCTTACAGCGCTGAGCCAAAGCTGATTGACAAAATTCACCCTTATCCAATTTACAACCAGCAGGCTTGCCGCCAGCGCGCAGGGCATAAGCCACACGCTTGTAAATCCGAACAGCATTCCCCCCGCAATGTCGAGGATAAATCCGCAGAACACTGCAAACACCGAGCTGCTGAACTCGCGCTCAAACATGGCAACGGAAATCGCAAGGGGGATTATCAGCTTAGGCTGCCATGTTCTGAACGCGCCGCAGCTCATAATCATATAGAAAAAAAGCAATACCAAAGCATAGAAAAACCAGCGCAGAAAAATGCGCATTTTGGCTTTTCTTGTAAGTGCTTTGGCAGTGTTGATTTTATATTTCATGTTTGTGACCTTTTCTATGGGAATTTATTCCGTTTCTACTCCCTGTCCTTCAAAGTCGGTAATTACAAAAACACCGGTGATTTTGAACACGTCCTCCGCAGGCTCGATGACCGCATGGACGGACAGCCCGTTTTCATCGTCAAAGACCTCGGATACAGTGCCTATAATCAGGCTTTCTGGGAAAACAACGCTTCCCGAGGTAACAACAACATCGCCTTTCTTTATGCCGCTGTCCTTGGAAATATAGCTCATTAGGCACTTTCCGTCCGAGGAATACTTTATGTCGTTTTCAATTACGCCAACAACACGGCTTGAAGAAGTGATCGCTCCTATTTCAAGGTCGGTAGACAGGATAGTGGTTACTTTTGCGTAGCTCGGCGCAATTTCGCTTATCATTCCCACAAGTCCAACTGCCGTAAACACAGGGTCGTACAGCTCAAGACCGTCGTTTGAACCCCTGTTTATAGTAAATCCGCCGAACACGTCGCTTGAATTTCTGGCAATAACCGAGCATGGCGCCGACCATCTGAAGTCCTCGTGCTCGTCTGCAATGCCCAGGATTTTACGCAGCTCCTCGTTCTCCTCGTCGGTTTTATCCTTGTCCATTATCTGCTGATACATTTCGGAAAGCTGCTGACGCAGGATTTCGTTTTCCTGGCGGTATTTGTCGGCGTTCACAAACTTGTCGATAGTTCCCTGCACCCAGTCTGAAACAGCGGTTGCCGCTGTGGCGAAGGGCTGCGTTACGGTGGTAAGCACCGCTTCGGGAATTGATGCAGCGCCGCCCGAAACCGCAGCGTAAATCATAAAGCCGAACAATAGCGCAAAAATGCACATCAGCACCTTGAACCTGCCGCTATGGAAAAACTCTCTCATTTCTGCGCCCCTTTCTATCAGTTACGGGCGGATAAAAACCCGCCCGCAAGTTTTAATAATTTCTTGAATCGTCGTCTGTGAGAACATCGACCAGCTTGTCAATGTTTTCAAGCACCTTGCCCGTACCGTCCGCAACGCAGTCAAGCGGTCTTTCGGCAATCTTTACCGGCATACCCGTTTCGGCGTTGATGAGCAGGTCAAGTCCCTTAAGCAGCGCACCGCCGCCTGCAAGCATAATGCCCTGGTCGATAATGTCGGCAGCAAGCTCGGGAGGAGTCTTTTCAAGAGTTGTTTTTACCGCTTCAACAACGTGGCTCAGCGGCTCGGAAAGAGCTTCTCTGATTTCCTCGCTTGTGATTGTGATATTTTCAGGCAGACCGTTCAGCAGGTTTCTGCCCTTGATGTCCATTACAGGCTCGTTATCTGTGTACTTGTACGCAGAACCGATTGCTATCTTGATATTTTCCGCTGTTCTTTCACCGATAAGCAGGTTGTACTTTTTCTTGATGTAGTTGATAATCGAGGAATCGAACTCATCGCCTGCAACTCTTACGGAACGGGACGTAACGATACCGCCCAGAGAAATAACGGCAACCTCGCTTGTACCGCCGCCGATGTCGACAATCATCGAACCGGTCGGCTCTGCAACGGGAAGTCCTGCGCCGATTGCGGCTGCCATAGGCTCTTCAATAATTGAAACGCGCTTTGCGCCTGCATTTTGTGTTGCTTCCTTAACGGCGCGTCTTTCAACGGCTGTTACGCCTGACGGGATACAGATAATAACTCTTGCCTTGACAAAAGCTCTGTTTTTGAGCGCTTTCTTGATAAATTCCTGAAGCATACTTGTGGTCATGTCAAAGTCGGCGATTACACCGTCCTTAAGAGGTCTTACCGCAACGATTGAACCCGGCGTACGTCCGATAACGTCCTTTGCCTCCTGACCCACATATCTTACTCTGTCGTACTTTACGTCAACGGCAACAACGCTCGGTTCTCTGATAATAATGCCCTTGCCTCTCATGTAAACCAGTGTATTTGCCGTTCCTAAATCTATACCTATGTCCTTTGAAAACATTGTGTTCCTCCTGTGTTTCTGCATAATCAGTCACTTTATATTATAACACGATTTTTTTGCCGATACAACTATGTTTTGCAGAAAAAATCGGCATTAAATACACTTTTTTTTAGGAATTCTGACGAACGGCATTAAACAGAGCCAATTCCCGTTGAGCCGAAACCGCCCTGACCTCTTTCGGTGTCGCTCAGCTCCTTATCCTCTGTGTAGCTGCACATATCAACGGGAAGAATAACCAGCTGTGCAATTCTGTCGCCGTCGTTTATGGTGTATGCGTCCGTGCCGTGGTTTATTATTGCAATTTTTACCTCTCCTCTGTAATCCGAGTCGATAACTCCGACGCAGTTTGAAAGAGATACGCCGCTCTTGCTTGCAACGGAGCTTCTTGGGAAAACAAATCCGCCGAATCCCATCGGAATTTCCACTGCCAGCCCTGTGGGAACAAGCATTCTCTCCTTTGGATTTATAACGACGCTTTCGTCAATGCAGGCGCAAAGGTCTGCTCCTGCGCTGCCCTCCGTTGCTCTGAACGGCATTTTTGCCTTTTCATTAAGTCTTTTAACCTTTATATTCATTATTCCACTCCTCTGTAATATAATCCCCTTGTCAGCTTACCGTCCGGCTTTTTGCTTTCAAGATACATATCAAGTATTTCTCTCACGTTTTCCTCGCAGGTAAGCCGCAGAACCGCGAAATCAAAATCTGCAATATCGCTCAGTCTGTCGCTGAGAATAAGCGTATCGGGATTTAACAGCTCGCAGGTATTCGAGCATACGATTTCAAGCTCGTTTCCCTTTCTGTCGGTGATTTTCCCGCCGCAGTATTTGCCGCCGCATGGTTTTCCGTCCTTTACGGGGCATCTTCTCGTTATCATCAGCGGCAGCTTTCCGTAAGCAATAAGCCCTGTTGGAACATTATGCCTGATTCCCTTTGCAAGGCTCATTGTCAGCTCAACCGACAGCACTGTATCGGTTATTCCCTGCTCCTCGTAGAACTCCATGGCTCTGCTGTTTGTGATGTTCAGCCTGAAACCGCCGTGGATTTTAAAGCCCGCCTTTTTCAGCAGATAAACGTGTCCCGCCGTATGAGCCAGACCGTGTTCAAATCCGAACGACTTCAGCTCGGCAAGCCGCTTTGCGCATTTTTCCTCGCAGTCCGCAAGATAAACGGGCGGAACCGCAATTATCCTGAATTTGTCGGGAGTGTTCCCGTCAAGCAGATTTATCGGCGCATAGATGTACTGAAAATCGTCTGTTTCGACTGCCTGCTCAAGCTGTTCCTTTGTAGTTACTTCAACTCTGTAAATTATTTCCTTCATATTGCAAACCTAAAATCTCCTCAGCTGCACAATTACAAATATTATATCAGTATATGACGGAAATTACAAGTGCTTTGAATATAGAAAATGAAAAATCAGATACTAATAAAAACTTGTGAAAGGAAAAGCTTATGAAAAACAGTGAAATAAACGCACTTGTCGAAAACGCTCAGACAGCTCTTGAGCAATATATGACCATGACTCAGGAGCAGGTTGACAAAATATGTCACGCAATGGCGCAGGCAGGTCTTGACGCTCATATCG
>CAKSIR010000069.1 GCA_934462775.1 uncultured Ruminiclostridium sp. | reverse complement strand
TCGCCAAGCGCAACGTAATTGTTGTTGAACGGGTCGAATGTGATTGGCTGCGCCTTTGCAACGTCAACGTTTCCGTTTGCGTCAAGTACGCTTTCGTCAACGCTGACGTTTACAATCTCGCCAACCATGCGGCAGGTTTCAGGGTCGTAGCTCTTCAATCTGCACTCTAACGCAACTGCAAGCTCCTCAATAAGCGGAGCGTCAACAAATTCGGACTTTACAGCATGGAATCCTGCCTTTGCAAACTTATCGGGCTCCTTTTCACCTGAAACAAGTCCCACATAATCGCAGGCAGCCATGTGCTTTACGTCAGCCATGCTGACTGTGAACGCCTTCTTTTTGAGAATGTTCTTGGTGGTTTTATGTCCTGCGCTTATGCACATTGAAAGCTCGTTGCCCTCGCTGATGCCGCCCCATGCGGCGTTCATTGCGTTTGGCTTGCCGTTTTCATCGTAAGCGGCAAGAATGAAAACAGGCTGTGGATAGGTAAGGGGCTTTGCGCCGAAATTTTTTCTCATGGATTTTTTCCTCCTTGTGATTTATGCGGCTTGCGCCTTATTTTTATTATAATACTTAAAACAGGCTCTATGTCAAGAGGTTTTTGCTATTTTTCAAGCAGCTTTTTCTTTTTGACAAAATAGAAGCCGTATCCGACAGCGTCTGCAAGAAACCAGCCTATGGGTATTGCAATCCAGATACCTGTTTCTCCCATGATTCCCGCAAGCGCGTAGGCAAGCGCTACCCTTGTTCCCAGTGAAATTACCGTAAGAACAACCGACATACCCGGCCGCTTGACTGCGCGGTAGAAGCCGTACAGCAGAAAAAGGCAGCCAATTCCCACATAGAACGCGCCCTCAACGCGGAGGTAGGTTACGCCCGAAGCAATAACCGCTGTTTCGTCAGGCTTTATAAAAATCTGCATAAGCGGCTCTGCAAACACAAAGACAAGCAGCGAAACAACAGCGGAAAAAACAATGCTGATTGCCGTTGCCGTGCGAAATCCCTTTTTTAGCCGTTCGGTCTGTCCTGCGCCGTAGTTTTGAGCGGCAAAGGTAGAAAAGGCATTGCCAAAATCCTGCACAGGCAGGTAGGCGAAGGTGTCTATTTTTACAGCCGCCGCAAATGCCGCCATTGTAACTGCGCCAAAGCTGTCAACCAGTCTTTGCACAAGGAGTATACCGAAATTCATTGCAGATTGCTGAAGACAGGTCAGCAGCGAAAGGTCGCATATTTCGGCGAACATCTTCCTGTTTGGCTTGAAGTGCTGCTTATGAGGCAGCAGCTCGCGGCATTTGCAGAGAACGTAAACGAGAATCCCAACAGCCGAAACGTATTGAGCAATAACGGTAGCTATTGCCGCTCCTGCGGTTTCCATTCCGAAAACAAGCACAAACAGCAGGTCAAGCGCAATATTCAGCACTGCCGCCGTTCCTAAGAACCACAGCGGAGTAACTGAGTTTCCCGCCGCCCTCAGCAGGCAGGACAGGAAGTTGTAAAGCGATGTCGCCATCAGCCCTGCGAATATTACAACGAGGTATTCCCGCATAAGACTGTAAATTTCGTATGGGATTTCAAGAAAGTGCATTATCCGGTCGACAAACACATAGGCAAGCACGTTCAGCGCGGCTGTTACCGCAAAAATAAGCATAATGCCGTGAGCAACGGCGCTTTTCAGCGAATCACGGTCGTTTTTGCCTATGTAAATTGAAAAAAGCGCGCCTGCGCCCATTGAAAGACCGATGAATATCGAAGTGAGAAAAATCATAAGGGCATACGCCGAACCCACCGCCGCCAAAGCGTCGCTGCCGATTGCCTGCCCGACAATAAGCGTGTCTGCAATGTTGTAGAATTGCTGTAATAAGTTTCCCGCCATCATCGGCAGTGCGAAAAGCAGCAGTCCTTTGGCTATGCTGCCCTTTGTTAAGTCACGATACACGTTATCACCCGTAAAAAATGCATTTAATAAATACAGTATAGCATATCTCAACGACCTGAGCAAGTCTTTGTCAGAATAACATATTACAAATGTCATACCGAAAAGTATCGTTTGTAACTGGCGCAATGTCCGTTTGCGAGGTATAATGAGTACAGTAAAGAAAATATGAAAAGGAGAACGGAAATGGCATTTGCAGTTATAGACAAGCTTGTAAAGAATTACGGCAGCTGCTGCGCAGTGGACAACCTCAGCTTTAAGGTAAACGAGGGAGAGATTTTCGGACTTATCGGACCGAACGGCGCAGGCAAATCCACCACTATAAACATAATAACCACTCTTGACGAAATGACATCGGGAAGCGTTACAATCGACGGAATGGATATTTCAAAGGACAGAGAAAAAATACGCAGGATAATCGGCAGCGTGCCGCAGGAAATTGCGGTTTATCCTTATCTTACGGCAAGGGAAAACGTTGAATTTTTCGCTTCGCTGTACGGTCTTAAGGGTCAGAAGCTTAAGGAAAGCGCGGAGAAAGCGCTTGAGTTTGCAGGGCTGGCTGACAAGGCTGACCTTAAGCCGAAGAAGATGTCGGGCGGCATGAAGCGCAGACTTAACATTGCCTGCGGAATCGCTCACGAGCCTAAGCTGATAGTAATGGACGAACCAACGGTAGGCGTTGACGCTCAGTCGAGGGAACACATCATGAACTCGATAAAAAAGCTGAGAGATAGCGGCGCGACAGTTATTTACACATCTCACTATATGCACGAGGTGGAGGAAATCTGCGACCGCGTAGCTATTGTGGATAAGGGCAGACTTGTTGCGGAGGGAACACAGCAGGAGCTTATCACCATGATTTCCGACAGCTGCACAGTGAAAATCACTACCGTGCTGAACGAAACGGTTACGGCTGATAGTCTGATAAAGTCGGTGTCATCTCTGCCTGACGTAAATAAGGCAAGATTTGCAGACAATGTGCTGAGTGTTGACATGAATATCAGCTGCACCGATATTTCTCATGTTATCAGCGAGCTTGTACGGCTTGGAATGCCTGTCCTTGAGGTAAATACCGAAAAGCCTGATATGGACGCGGTGTTCCTTTCGCTTACAGGTCACGACATTCGTTAAGGAGCGGAAAATGGGAAGCATTATTATTAAAGAAATCAGGGAATTTTTCAGAAATCCAGTCAATGTGTTCATGGGTCTGCTGTTTCCTGTGCTGCTTGTTTTCTTTCTCGGAACAATGCTGCAAGGAATTGACGTTGCAGATTACGACATAGGAGAGATAAATATTCAGTACAGCGTATCGGGCGCCGATGAACAAAGCGCCTCGGCATTTGAATCGTTTCTTGGCGGCATTGATGTTATAAAAAGCAGCAGGAACGACGACAGGGAAAAGGCGCTGTCCGCTGCCGACAGCGGCGGGATTGACGCTTATGTAGAGCTTGCCGACGGAGAAATTAGGCTGTACATCGGGAAAAACAGCATAGCGAACAGAGCGCTTGTTTCGGTGCTTAATTCCTATATTGCCGTTTCGGATACATATTACAAAATAGCGGCAATCAATCCGTCAATGCTGATGAACCTTTCCGGTACAGAAACCGAAAGCAGCTTTGTTGAGCAGGAGGGGCTTGGCATCAGCCGCAGCATGATAGACTATTACGCAATTTGCATGGCGGTAATGATGATATTCATGTCCCACATAATAATGGGAGCCGAAGCGTTCAACGATGAGAAAAAGACATATACAATGGCAAGGCTTTACATTTCCCCTCTTGGAAAGCTGAAGATTTTCTTCGGAAAAATCATCGGGCTTCTTCCGTCGGCGGTGATATGCAACCTTACCATAATGCTCTTTTCGGCATACGGATTCGGTGCGCATTACTGCGATAACTTTTTGGGAAACGTGATAATTTTTATAATGCTCTGCTGCTGTTCGGCGGCGGCAATCGCCTTTGGAATGCTGGTGGGAATTATCATAAAGGCGCCTCCCGAGGGCGTAGTTTTACCTGTTGCGTGGGCATTGCTGTTCTTCTCGGGTTCATTTTCGAAGGAAATATTTTTCGAAGGCTTCAGTACAAATCTTCCGCCGTATGTCATACAGCAGGCGGCGTTCAAGCTTACGCTTTACAATGAGCCTGAAAGCGCGCTGACGGTTATTTTCGCTGCTCTTGGAATAAGCGCAGTTCTTGCAGCCTTAGGCGCGGTTGTATTTTCAAGGAAAAAGGCAATCTGAAAGGAGCGGACATGACTAATATAAAAAATGTATTTATCGGAATGGTACGGCGTCTTAAATTTGGTCTTGTAATAGCGCTGATTGCAGGCTTTTTCGGAATTGCGCTTTATTATATGGGCAGACCTATCGCCGATCTTTATTCCGTTAATGAAAAAATAGACGTTGCGGTTACAGATAGCGACGCCAGCGTTTTGTCAACGCAGATGAAAATCTATCTTTCGGAAAAAATCAACATGAATTTAATAGAAGATAATCCGGAAACATTCAGCGATAAGTTGATTAACAGAGATGTATCTGCTATAATAGAGATACCGGAGGGATTCGAGGAAAGAATGCTTGCGGGAGAGAATGTAAAGATAAAAGCCACCACCCTTGACGACTACGAAAACGGCGCTTATACTGTCGTGTATATCAGCGGTTTTATGGAAAGCGCTTATACTGCGGCACAGGCTGCTGACGGAGATAAAGAACTGTTTGAGGATATTCTAAGCTCTGACAGTTATGAAACTGCTCTCTCGGTAGAAAACGCAGTCGTTTCAGACAGAGAGGACGAATATGTTGCGGCAGGCTTTTCGTTCGCAGGCGGCTTTATGCTAATGCTTGTAACGGCAGTTGGCATATTCGTTACCTTAGCGGTAATGGACGACAGGCAGTACGGCACATACAGCAGAATGAGCATTTCATCAGTCACAGGTACGCAGTACATAGTCGGCACCCTTGGCGCAAGCGTCATTGTTTCACTGCTTACCCTCCTGCCGCTGCCCCTGTTTCTCATTTTTACCAACGCTCCGATGGGCGTAAACACATGGCTGCTGCTTATTGTAATTCTGCTGTACTCACTGTTTAATTCAGCGCTGTCAATAATGCTCGCGCAGCTTATTAACTCAAAGCAGGCGCTGGCAACGCTTTCGGGCTGCATAACAAGTATAGGCTGTCTGCTTGGCGGAGCTTGGTTTCCTATTGAGGAATCGGCAGGAGCGCTGCGATACTTATCCTACATCACCCCTCAGTATTGGTATATAAACTGTATTTCGGGAAATGCGGACGAACCCCTTGTGAATGTGTGTATAATCGGGCTTTACGCGGTTCTTATAATGCTTGCAAGCGCGGCTCTCTTCAACAGAAAGAGAATTGCGGCAGCGGTATAATGAAAGGAAAACAAATTGTCACTGATATATCTGATATTCAAGCTGACCGCAGTATTTGCCTGCGGAGCGCTTAACACAGCGGATAATTTCAGTATAGGCGATACAGTAATAACTGTACTCGCCTTTTCCTGCTTTGCGCTGGTTGAATTTTTGATAATACGAAGCAGGAAAAGCAATAAGGCAGCGGCAATTTGCTCCTGCATATCCGCTTTGGCAGCGCTGCTGTTTTATTCGGACAATAAGCTTTTCATAGTTTGCTTCGCAGTTATTTATGCGGTAGAGTATCTTGGCGCAGGCGGATATTTCTGGCAGATAAATGCAGCAGCAGTGCTGTTGATTTTGTTTATTGTCAAGCCGCCTTTTATTTGTATTGCGGCGCTTGGAATAATGCTTGTACTGTTTGCAGCTGCAAGAACGACGTCCGAAAAGCTTGAGCAATGCAGGCGGCAGCTGAGCGACAGCAGAGAAGAGGCTGTGCGGCTGAAGCAAAAAATCGCACGGCTTGAGGAGTATGAAAAGACCTTGAAGCAATCAGCGGCAATAGAGGAGCGCAGGCGCTTTTCCGCAAGAATACACGACCAGCTGGGACACAGCATTTCGGGCAGCATTATTCTGCTTGAAGCGGCAAAGCTCAATATACGCAGTAATCCCGATAATGCGGAAAAATGCGTTTCCGCTGCAGCGGACAATCTGCGCAGCGGTGTTGACGACATACGAAAGGCACTGCGCGAGGAGCGTCCCGACAGCAAAACAATAGGCATTAGCGAGCTTAAGGAAATACTCAACGGATACAAGGCAAAATACGGCATTGACACGCGGCTTGAAATCAAGGGCGACGCCGACAGAATATCCTTTCAGATATGGAACTGCATTAAGGAGAACCTTTGCGAAAGCCTTACAAACACTCTGAAACATTCAAAGGCAACCGAGTTTTCGCTCGCAATTTCGGTAATGAACAAGATAATAAGGGCTGAATTCAAGGACAACGGCGGCGGTTCGGGCAGCTTTAAAAAAGGTACGGGACTTACGGCGATTGACGAACGAACAGTGCTTGCAGGCGGCAAATGTATTTTCCTTATGCAGCCGTCATATTTCTCTGTAATCAACATATTCGGCGGTCAGGAGGAGCTATGAAAATTGTAATCGCAGACGACGACAACATAATCAGAGAGGGGCTGAAAATGATTATTTCATCTCAGCCTGATTTTGAAATAATCGGAGTTGGCGGCAGCGGAGCGGAAGCGGTGGATTTATGCAGGCTGAACAAGGCTGATATAGCATTGCTTGATATAAGAATGCCCGTAATGGACGGCATAGAGGCTGCGGAGATAATGCTGCGGGAAAATTTATGCAAGCCGCTGCTGCTGACAACCTTTGACGAACAGGAGCTTATTTGCAGGGCGCTCAAAGTGGGCGTCAGCGGGTATATTCTGAAAAATACGCCAACGGACGGCATATTCAGCGCGCTGAGAACCGTATACAGCGGCGGGACTGTCTTTCAGCAGGACATACTTTCCTACATACGGGACGCAGCCATAAAATGCTACGGAAAAAGCGCGGTTTTCAGTCTGCTGACCGACCGTGAGCTGGAAATAGTAAAGCTCATTGCAGAGGGGTATTCAAACGCTGAAATATCCGAAAAGCTGTTTCTGTCAAACGGAACAGTGCGTAATTACATAAGCGTTATTCTTGAAAAAACCGGACTTGAGCATAGAACGCAGATTGCCGTCCGTTATCTTAAGGGCGACAACTGAAAAGGAGGAAATTATGTCAATTTGCGGAACTGACTGCTGCACAAAATGCGATAGGCTTGCAGAGTGCGGCGGCTGTGAAAAAACAGGCGGACATCCGTTCGGCGGAAGCTGCACCGCAGCGGAATGTGTGGAGAAGAGCGGGATAAACGGATTAAGCATGATGAAAAAACAGCTCATTGACGAAATCAATGAGCTTGGAATCAACGGGCTTAAGGTTGACGATTTAAACCTGCTTAGCGGATTTTTTGTTAATCTTGAATACTCTCTGCCAAACGAACAGACAGTAAAATTTCTTGACGACAAGAACGTTTACTTCGGGACTCAAATAGAAAAGCGGGGAACAGGCCGCTGCTACGGAATAGCTGCCGACAAGGGCTTCATTCTGGTCAGCGAGTATTCGGGTTTCGGCGAAAATCCGCAGCTGATACTATATAAAAAGAGGTAGTTTTATAGTCATATTTTCGGATACACAATAATTAGCGTTCCGTTTTTTACTTTGATGTAGCTTTCCGTTCCGGTAAATTCGTTGCTTACCCCTAATGCAATATTGTTTGTGAGAGTGTAATTGTCAAGCTCATATTTTAGCCCCTTAATGGTTACACCCTCGCAGTTATTGCTGTGGGCAAACACTGAAATATAGCCGCTCATAGAGCTTGGAAAGCTTATTTGCGTATCGGTTATGGCAGTGAAGATTTCGTTTTCGCCATAGAGAAAGCCACGCAGCTTTTTGCATGACAGATATGCTAAAAGCTGTAGGTTGGCGATAGTGTGGTCGGTGCGCTTGCCGCCTGTGCCGCCGTATATCCTGAATTCGGTGCAGCCGCGCTCAATGCCTATTTCCACCGCTTCGGCAAGGTCGGTTTCGTCCTTTTCGGGTTTAAGCTTTATTACATTTGGAAAATCGGGAGCTTCACCCAGCGAGTCGAAATCGCCGATAATCAGGTCAGGCGTTACGCCTAATTCCTGGGTGTATCTGTAACCGCCGTCCGCTGCAATAACACAGTCCTCTGCGGCAGGCGACGGCTTATCGTCAAAAAAGCTTCCTGCTCCGAAGATGTAACAAATTTTTTTATTCATAATGCGTGCCTTTCTCAGAAATTTCCTCTGAACAATGACGGGGAAATACGTTCGTACTTTTTGAATACGCTGCCGAAATAGCTTTTATCGGCGTATCCTACCGCTTTGCCGATTTCGGAAATACTCATGTCGGTGGTGGTAAGCAGCCGCTTTGCCTCCTGAATACGCATAAGCGCAATGTATTCAAAGGGGCGAACCTGCATTTTACTTTTGAACAGCGAGCAAAAATGCTCCGGAGTTACACTTACAGTGTCGGCAAGCTCCTCAAGAGTTACCTGCTTCTTGTAGTTTCGCTCGATATATTTCAGCGCGGGAATGATTGCAGCCATGTCGTTTTTCTGGGACATTCTTCCGTTGATTTCCTTTTGGCGGAACAGCTCGGTAATAAGTGCGAACAGAGCCGGAGCCGCGTTGTAAACTGCAAGCGCGTCTTTTGTTCCTGCTTTTTCAAGCAGCCGTCTGAAAATTTCATCCATTACAAAGATGTTGTTGAAGTGAATGATTTCGAAGCTTTCAAATCCCATTCTGGCAAGAAACTTGTCCATACACTCGCCTGTGAAGGTCAGCCAGCATATTTCCCACGGCGGTTCGATTTCGTAGTATTCATAGGGAACATTGGTCATCAGCACTGCGGTATCGCCCGCTTTCAACTCGTATTCGTGACCGTTGTAGATGAGCTTCCCCACGCCGTTTCTTGCGTACATTATTTGGTATATACAGTAGCCGTCGCTGCGTGTAACGTTCTGCTGTCGGTCGGTTTTGCCAATGCCGCACAGAACAAATGGCAGACCGCAGGGATCGGTTATAATGGGGTATTCCGCAATGTCCATATAAACGCTCCTTTATCTTAATATGTTTATACTATATCATAATATCATAAGATTGACATTTCTGTCAAGACTGTGCTAATATATAGCTAAGAAACAGAAAGGAATACAAATTATGTATATTGCAAACGAACACAGATATGATAAAATGGTTTACAACCGTTGCGGCAGAAGCGGTTTGAAGCTCCCGGCGGTATCGCTTGGATTGTGGCAGAATTTCAGCTTCCTTGATAACCTTGCCAATATGGAAAATATGTGCCATACAGCCTTCGACATTGGTATTACGCACTTCGACCTTGCGAACAACTACGGCAATCCGTATAACGGTTCAGCCGAGGAAAATTTCTGCAAAATCCTTGACCGCGGAATGAGGGCGTACCGTGACGAATTGATTATTTCAACTAAGGCAGGCTATGATATGTGGCCCGGTCCTTACGGTGACAGAAACGGTTCGCGTAAGTACCTGACTGCGTCCCTTGACCAGAGTCTGAAGCGAATGAATTTGGATTATGTCGATGTTTTCTATCATCATGTTTACGATCCGAATACGCCTCTTGAAGAAACGGCGGTGGCTCTTGACAGTCTTGTCAAGCAGGGAAAGACTCTTTATGTGGGTATTTCAAATTACAATCGTGAAAAAACAGCCGAAATTCTTAAAATATTCAGAGAGCTTAAAACTCCTTTTGTTCTTAATCAGCCCTCATATTCAATGCTGAACAGGTGGATTGAAGATGATAAGCTTGATGAGCTTGCTGTTGAGGAAGGTTTTGGTCTGGCAGTATTTTCGCCGCTGCATCAAGGCATACTCACCGACAGGTACCTTGACGGCGTAAAACCGGATACGCGCAAAAAGGTGCGAAACTGGGTTGACGGAATGGTAACTGACGAGATTGTTTCAAAGGTGAACAAGCTGAACGAAATCGCTTCAAACCGCGGTCAGAAGCTGTCCCAGATGGCGCTTTCGTGGGTGCTTAGAAACGGTAAGGTGACAACTGTTTTAGTGGGGGCGAGCAGACCTGAACAAATTATTGAGAATGCAGAGTGCGTAGAAAAAATGAACTTTACCGATGACGAGTTGAATGAAATTGAGAAGATTATCGGCAAATAACAGGAAACAGAACAGCTTATGCAATGACGTCGAGGGCAGGATAAAATCCTGCCCTTTGCTGCTGAATCATGATATACCGTATAAGCATATCAAACGATAAAATATAAATATTTGCAATTACTGAAAAAAGGTACTATAATAACAATGGTCAGTTATTGGAGGAATTGTTTATATGGAAAAAACAAAAAAGAAAATAGATATGCTGAACGGTCCTATCTGGAGTAAGCTGCCGCTTTTTGCACTGCCTGTTGCGGCTACCGGGATTCTTGAGCAGCTTTTCAATGCAGCAGATATAGCCGTTGTAGGTAATTTCAGCAGTACGGACAGAACAGCGGCTGTTGCAGCGGTTGGAGCCAATGCTCCTGTTATCGGACTTATTCTCAACTTGTTTATAGGTATCGCGCTCGGTACAAACGTTGTAATTGCCAACGCAATCGGACGCAGCGACAGGGACACGGTTCACCGTGCGGTACATACATCGATACTTCTTTCGTTTATTGGCGGTATTATAATTTCTATTATTGGAGAGCTTGCGGCTCCGGGCGTAATGAGTATGCTGAATGTGCCTGACGATGTGCTGCCTTATGCGCTGATGTACCTGAGGATATACCTTATCGGTATGCCGGTAATCCTGCTTTATAACTTTGAGGCAGCTATTTTCCGAAGCGTAGGCGAAACGAAGGTGCCGCTGGAAGCGCTGGTAATATCAGGGGTTTTAAACGTTATTCTGAACTTGTTCTTCGTTATCGTGCTTGATATGTCGGTAAACGGCGTAGCGATTTCAACCGTTATTTCCAATGTAGTGAGCGCCGCTATACTTCTGTTAAAGCTGATGAAAACCGATAAATATATTCATGTGGACTTGAAAAAGCTGCGCATTGACAAGACAAGCTTTGTCAGCATAATGCGTATCGGTCTGCCTGCGGGAATACAGAGCGGCGTGTTTTCGATTTCAAACATTATCATTCAGTCGGCAATAAACAGCCTTGGCACGGTTGTCATGGCTGCGTCAAGCGCAGCTCTCAACATTGAGATTATCGCCTACGACGTAATGAACTCATTCAGCCAGGCATGCACCACTTTTGTGGGACAGAATTACGGTGCAAAACAGATAAAGCGCTGCCGTAAGACCTTGCTTTTATGTATTGCGGAGGACGCGATTGCGTCGGGTACGGCTATTGCAATCGTGCTTATAACAGGTAAATTCCTGCTGTCAATGTTCAACAGCGACCCGCAGGTTATCGAAATAGGCTATACAAGGTTAATGATAATATTCTTTGCTTATATTTTCAGTATGCTGTATGAAAATATGTCGGGCTATTTAAGAGGATTCGGCATTTCGCTTGTACCTGCAATTTTAACTACCATAGGAGTTTGCGGCGTGAGGATTTTCTGGATAAACGCAGTTTTCCCCACAAGCCGAACATTCAGCACAATTATGCTTGCATATCCGATAAGCCTTTCCACAACCGCGCTGCTGATTTTCATTGCGCTGCTTATTTATCATCCGTCAAAGCGCTACGCTGAGGAAGAAACGGAAAAAAAGTCCTTGGACAGCGAGGATAAATCATGAAAAAAACTCCCTTGAGAAATTCAAGGGAGTCAGTGTGTCGAAAAACTTGCCACCGGCAACTTTTTCGAGGATTTTGTTGTGAAAATTATTCACTTGCGGGGCGCTTTTTTTCTTGAAAAAAGCGCCCCACGCCCCTGCAAAAAAGCGCCTTATCATAGGATTCCGTTTTCTGCGGAAAACGGCTTAGGGCTTTGCCCTAAGTACCCACCACTTTTTGAAAAAAGTGGACAAAAACTT